>NZ_NIBE01000102.1:59622-105287 GCF_002205115.1 Pseudomonas sp. DrBHI1 | reverse complement strand
CCTTGTAGGCGCGGCTGTGCAGCACGTAGGCGGGTTGGGGGGTGGGTTGGTCCATTCGGATCTCTCGATGCCAGAAATGCCTGTGGGAGCGGGCTTGCCCCGCGATCGCCTTCGCGGGGCAAGCCCGCTCCCACAGGAGCAAAAGCAGGGATTGGGGCTTACAGGTCGCCGTAACCCAGAGAACGCAAGGCGCGCTCGTCGTCGGACCAGCCACCCTTGACCTTCACCCACAGGTTGAGCATGACCTTGGAGTCGAACAGCACTTCCATGTCCTTGCGCGCCTCGGACCCGATACGTTTGATACGCTCGCCCTTGTCGCCAATGATGATCTTCTTCTGCCCGTCACGCTCGACCAGGATCAGCGCATGGATGTGCAGCACGTGGCCCTGCTGCTTGAACTCCTCGATTTCCACGGTGATCTGGTACGGCAGCTCCGCACCGAGCTGGCGCATGATCTTCTCGCGCACCAGTTCGGCGGCGAGGAAGCGGCTGCTGCGGTCAGTGATCTGGTCTTCCGGGAAGAAGTGCTCGTTTTCCGGCAGGTGCTTGGCGATCTGGGCTTCCAGCGCTTCGAGGTTGTGCCCTTGCTGCGCGGAAATCGGCATCACTTCGGCGTTCGGCAGTTGTTCCTGCAGCCATTGCAGATGCGGGATCAGCTCGGCCTTCTCTTCCATGCGGTCGGTCTTGTTGACCGCGATGATCAACGGGCCGGTCACGTACTGCACCCTCTCCAGCACAAGCTGGTCCTCGTCGGTCCACTTGGTACGGTCGACCACGAAGATCACCACGTCGACATCCTTGAGGGCCGCCGAGGCGTTGCGGTTCATGTAGCGGTTCAGCGCCTTGTCGTTGGCCTTGTGCATGCCGGGGGTGTCGACGTAGATCGCCTGCACGTCACCCTCGGTCTTGATGCCGAGCATGTTGTGGCGGGTGGTCTGCGGCTTGCGCGAAGTGATCGCCAGCTTCTGGCCGAGGATGTGGTTGAGCAGCGTGGACTTGCCCACGTTGGGGCGACCGACGATGGCGACATAGCCGCAGCGGGTCGAAGTGTTCTCAGTCATTGCCATTCTCCACGCCCAGGGCGATCAATGCGGCGGCGGCGGCGACCTGCTCGGCGATACGCCGGCTCACGCCCTGGCCACGGCTTTTCTTGTTCAGCAGGACCACTTCGCATTCGACGAAGAAGGTCCGGCAGTGCGGTTCGCCCTGGATATCCACCACTTCGTAACGTGGCAGTTCGCAGGCACGCGACTGCAGGAACTCCTGCAGGCGGGTCTTGGGGTCCTTGTTGGTGTCGACCAGGGTCAGCCCATCGAACTCGTCGGTCAGCCAGGCGAGGATCCGCTCGCGGGCGGTCTGCATGTCGGCGTCCTGGTAGATCGCCCCGATCAGGGCCTCGAGGGCGTCGGCAAGAATCGACTCGCGACGGAAACCTCCGCTTTTCAGCTCACCCGAGCCCAGGCGCAGGTACTCGCCCAGGTCGAAGCCGCGGGCCAGCCGCGCCAGGGTCTCGCCCTTGACCAGGCGTGCGCGCAGGCGCGACAACTGGCCTTCACGGGCCTGCGGGAAGCGCTCGAACAGCGCCTCGCCGACCACGAAGTTGAGGATGGCATCGCCAAGGAACTCCAGGCGCTCGTTATTGCGCCCGGCGTAGCTGCGATGGGTCAGGGCCAGCAGCATCTGGTCCTGGTTCTTGAAGGTGTAGCCGAGCTTGCGCTCCAGGCGGGCCAGGGAAGCGCTCATGGGGCCACCCGTGCAATGTTCAACGCGTTGTTCAAATCAACATCCTGAAAGACGGTTTGACTGCGGTCTGTCGCCGGAACCGACGAAAGCTCTCGCTCCTTGAGAACACAGCCTATGTCAGAAATGCAATCGGCGCTGTCCGTGGACAGCGCCGTCGTTACTCAATGGATCAGCCCGACCCGCGACAGGTTCGGGAAGTGGCTGAGCTTTGGCTCGGGCCAGCTCATCCAGACCGCGAACGCCTTGCCGACGATATTGTGGTCAGGAACCATGCCGTGCAGCTCCTTGGGAATGTTCGGATCATCCCAGAAGCGGCTGTCGTTGGAGTTGTCGCGGTTGTCGCCCATCATGAAGTAATGACCGGCCGGCACGGTCCATTGCTGGTCCGGCGGCATGCGGTAGCGGGTCATTTCCTTGCGGATCAGGTGCTCGGCTTCACCGAGTTTCTCCTTGTACAGCTCGGCGCTGCCCAGGGTGCCCGGCTCGCTGCCGACCAGTTGCTCGGCGATCGACTGGCCGTTGACGAACAGTCGCTTGTCACTGGTGTAGCGCACCACGTCACCCGGCAGGCCGACCACACGCTTGATGTAGTTGACATTGGGGTCGCTCGGGTAGCGGAACACCATCACATCCCCGCGTTGCGGATCGCCCACCTCGATGACCTTCTTGTCGATCACTGGCAGCCGAATACCGTAGGAGAACTTGTTCACCAGGATGAAGTCGCCCACTTCCAGCGTCGGCTTCATCGACCCCGACGGGATCTGGAACGGCTCGACCAGGAACGAACGCAGCACCAGCACGATGAACAGCACCGGGAAGAACGACTTGCCGTATTCGACGAGCAAGGGCTCCTTGTTCAGGCGTTCGACCACGGCCATTTCGGGCTGGCTGACGCTGCCCTGGTAGTTGGCGATCGCCGCCCGCCGGCGCGGGGCCAGGAACAGCAGGTCGATCAGACCCAACAGACCGCAGACGGCGACGGCGATGACGAGCAACAGCGGGAAATTTAGCGACATAGGACCTAGCTATCCAACCTGAGCACGGCAAGGAAGGCTTCCTGTGGAATCTCCACGTTACCCACCTGCTTCATGCGTTTCTTACCGGCCTTCTGCTTCTCCAGCAGCTTCTTCTTACGGCTGACATCGCCACCGTAGCACTTGGCCAGTACGTTCTTTCTGAGCGCCTTGACGGTTGTCCGCGCGATGATCTGGCCGCCGATAGCTGCCTGGATCGCCACATCGAACATCTGCCGAGGGATCAGTTCCTTCATCTTTTCGGTCAACGCGCGGCCTTTGTAGGCGGCGTTGTCGCGGTGCACGATCAGGGCCAGGGCATCGACCTTGTCGCCGTTGATCAGTACGTCCAGCTTGACCAGGTTGGCCGACTGGTAGCGGTCGAAATGATAGTCCAGCGACGCATAGCCGCGGCTGGTCGACTTCAGGCGGTCGAAGAAGTCCAGCACCACTTCGTTCATCGGCAGGTCGTAGCGCACCTGGACCTGGCTGCCGAGGAACTGCATGTCGCGCTGCACGCCACGCTTCTCGATACACAAGGTGATGACGTTGCCCAGGTGCTCCTGCGGCACCAGGATGGTCGCGGTGACGATCGGCTCACGGAAGTCGTTGACCGCCGAGACGTCCGGCAGCTTCGACGGGTTGTCGACAGTGATGGTTTCGCCGGTCTTGAGTTCGAGCTCGTAGATCACGCTGGGCGCCGTGGTGATCAGGTCCAGGTCGTACTCGCGCTCCAGGCGCTCCTGGATGATCTCCATGTGCAGCATGCCGAGGAAGCCGCAACGGAAGCCGAAGCCCAGGGCGTCGGAGCTTTCCGGCATGTACTGCAGCGACGAATCGTTCAAGGTCAGCTTCTGCAGGGCGTCGCGGAAGTCCTCGAAGTCGTCGGAACTGACCGGGAACAGGCCAGCGTAGACCTGCGGCTGAATCTTCTTGAAGCCTGGCAGCACTTCGACTTCAGGGGTGTTGGACAGGGTCAGGGTGTCACCCACCGGGGCGCCATGAATGTCCTTGATACTGGCGATGATGAAGCCCACTTCACCGGCTTTCAGATCAGCGGTCTGGGTGTGCTTGGGCGTGAACACGCCGACGCTGTCGACCAGGTGCACCTTGCCGGTGGACTTGACCAGGATCTTGTCGCCCTTCTTGACGCGGCCGTGGCGCACGCGCACCAACGAGACCACGCCCAGGTAGTTGTCGAACCAGGAGTCGATGATCAGCGCCTGCAACGGCGCGTCGATATCGCCTTCCGGCGCGGGGATGGTCTGCACCAGGCGCTCGAGCACCTCGTCGACGCCCATGCCGCTCTTGGCGCTGCAGGCCACGGCGTCGGTGGCGTCGATACCGATGATCTTCTCGATCTCGTCCTTGACGCGGTCCGGGTCGGCCTGGGGAAGGTCCATCTTGTTCAGGACCGGCATCACCTCCAGGCCCTGCTCGATGGCGGTATAGCAGTTGGCCACCGATTGGGCCTCGACGCCTTGACCGGCGTCCACCACCAGCAGCGCACCCTCGCAGGCGGCCAGCGAGCGCGAGACTTCATAGGTGAAGTCGACGTGGCCGGGGGTGTCGATGAAGTTCAGCTGGTAGACCTTGCCGTCCTGCGCCTTGTAGTTGAGCGTGACGCTGTGGGCCTTGATGGTGATCCCGCGCTCGCGCTCGAGGTCCATGGAGTCCAGGACCTGGGCTTCCATTTCGCGCGCCGACAGGCCACCGCACATCTGGATGAAACGGTCGGCCAGCGTCGACTTGCCATGGTCGATGTGGGCGATGATGGAGAAATTGCGGATATGACTCAAATCACTCACGGGTCAACACTCGAAAAGGCTGCGAGCCGGACGCCCGCCGAAAAATAGCCGGGAATTGTACCTCAAGCCGGAGGGATATGGGAGAACCCTTGTCACCTGCCTATCGGTTAGCGTGGGAGCGGGCTTGCCCCGCGATGGCGTCCGATCAGCTGAAAATGTTGCCTGATCGAGCCACATTGCGGGGCAAGCCGGCTCCCACGCAGGACCATCAAGCCTGCTGCTCATGAAAAAAGGCAGCCGAAGCTGCCCTTTCCCTACCGTTCAACTCGCTTATTCAGCCAGTTTGAAGGTGATGAAGCTCGCACGCCCCTGTCGCAGCACGCGCATGGACACCGAACGGTTCTTCGGCAGTTCCTTGGCGATCTCGGTGAACTGCTTGGCCGAGGCGATGGCCTGGTTGTTCAGGTGGCTGATGACATCGCCCGGACGCAGGCCGATCATGGCCGCCGGACCATCCTGGACTTCCTTGATGACCACGCCGCCCTTGAGCTCCAGCGACTTCTTCTGCTCGGCGGTCAGGTCGGACACGGACACACCCAGGCGGTTGCTGCTGCGCTCGGCGCTGCCATCGGCACCCGCGCCCAGGCCGATGTCGGCGTCATCCTCGGGCAATGCGCCAATGGTGACGTCCAGGTTCTGGCGCTTGCCATTGCGGATGATCTCCAGCTTGGCCTTCTCGCCGTCCTTGAGGCTGCCGACCAGGTGCGGCAAGTCGGCGGACATGACGATCGGCTGGCCATTCATGCTCAGGATCACATCGCCCACCTGCAGACCGCCCTTGGCTGCCGGGCCGTTTTCCAGGACCTGGGCGACCAGGGCGCCGGCCGGCTTGTCCAGGCCGAAGGATTCAGCGAGGTCCTTGTTGACCTCCTGGATCACCACGCCCAGCCAGCCGCGGCTGACCTTGCCGTCTTTTTTCAACTGGTTCGACACATCGATGGCGACGTCGATCGGGATGGCGAACGACAGGCCCATGAAGCCACCGGAACGGGTGAAGATCTGCGAGTTGATACCCACCACCTCGCCCTTCATGTTGAACAGCGGACCACCAGAGTTACCCGGGTTGATCGCCACGTCGGTCTGGATGAACGGCACATAGGTGTCGTTGGGCAGCGTACGGCCCTTGGCGCTGACGATCCCTTTGGTCACCGAATGGTCGAAGCCGAACGGCGAGCCGATGGCCAGCACCCACTCACCGACCTTGAGTTTCTCCGAGTCACCCAGCTTGACAGTCGGCAGGTTCTTGCCCTCGACCTTGAGCAGGGCCACGTCAGTACGTGGGTCGGTGCCCACCAGCTTAGCCTGCAATTCACTGCGGTCGGACAGGCGGACGATGATCTCGTCAGCGTCTGCGACCACATGATTGTTGGTCAGCACATAACCGTCACTGGAGATGATGAAGCCCGAACCCAGCGACTGCGCCTCGCGCTGGCGATCGCCACGAGGCGAACGCGGCTGCTGCGGCATGTTGCGCTCGAAGAACTCGCGGAACATCGGCGGCAGGCCTTCGAGGTCCGGCATCTGCCCGGCGGCGACGCGACGGTCCGGCAGTTTCTGCTTGGTGCTGATGTTGACCACCGCCGGCGAGGCCTGCTCGACCAAGGTGGTGAAGTCCGGCAGGGACTCTTCGGCCTGGGCGCTGAGCACCTGGCCAAGCATGAGCACGGCGGCGAACATCGATAGGTAGGTTTTCAAGCGTGGTATTGACATACGGCTCCCGTCACAACGAGCGTAGTTAGCAGTAAGGTTCCCGCAGACGCAGGAAAGGCCAGACTCCGAGAAGCCTGACCTATAGAAAATTTGCGGCAGGATTGCAAATGACAATGCCTTAATTTCATGTCAGCTCTGTGTAACAAGAACTGTCAGAGGGCGCGCCGTCATTGGCGCGCCTGGGCATCCTGGGCCCGCATCGACAGGGCGACACGCTCGGCGGTGCCCAGCGGGATCTCGCCGACCACAGTGACCATCACCTTGCCCTTGGGCGTTGTAAGGCGCCGCGACACCGCGACGGTGGGACCGAGCTGGGCACGGGTATCGACACCAGCCTCGTTGCCGATCGGCTCGAGGAACACCGAAAAACGGGCCAGGCCATCGTCATACATGAGACTGCTGACTGTATTCTTGCGCTCCGGATCGCGGCGGACCGAGCTGTTGACCAGCTCGAACCCTGGCGGCAGCCAGTCCGAACGCCACCCGACGACGGTTTCGGCGGTGCCGGACTGCCTGCGCTCAACTGGCTTGCAACTGGCGCTGGCGGCCAGTTCGGCGTCGGTTGGCGCAGCATCAGTGTCAAGGCGGGTCATCTGGAAGCGCTCGAGCAACTGGCCCTTGTCGTTGAGCATCAACGAACGCAGGGGCAGGCCGGTGCGGCGGTCCAGATGCAATTCGAAAGCATAACGATGCTGGTCACGCGGTGTGAGCGCGACAATCACCGCATCGCGCCCGGCGACGCGTGACTTGCCTGACACGCTCAGGTCATACCAGCTCATCAGCTTCAGGGGGTCGAGCACCCGCAGGGCGCTGTCCGGTGGTGTGCCCACGCTACTGGCAAGGTTGCCACTGACGCATTGCACCTTGCCGTCGACCCGCACGATTTCCTGGGCCGAGCCATCGAGTTGCAACAGCCGCTCGCTGACCTTGCCGTCCTGGACGCGATGCCAGATGTCATGGGATGAGAAGCTGCCGTTGCGTTCGTAGACGAAGGATCCCTGGTAACTCTGCTGCTGCTCGGCCCGTGCCAGCTTGTTCAACCACTCGCTCGCCTCGGGCGAGGAGTTGGCGGCCAGGGCCTGCACCGTCAGGCTGCTGCCAAGCAGCAGCGACAGGAGAGGTAGCGCGCGCATGATCCTCCTTAACTTAGCGGTTTTCCAGGCTGGCAGCGCGGGCGTAAGGCAGCGCGGTCTCGTTGCCCTTCAGCGCGGACTCCTGGGCGTGCTGGCGCAGGTAGCCCGGCAAGCGTTGATCCCAGCCGGCCTGGTTCTGCAGCACACCGTTGGCCATTGGCCCGGTCGGTTGCTCGTTGCTTTCACTATAGCCTGCCAAAACGGCCGGACCTTGCGCCTGCGGCATGCTCAGCCCCTGCTGGGCAGGCTGCTGGGCGGCCAGTTCGGCACCGCTGATCTCGTCCTGGTTGTAGAAGCGCACACCGGCCAGCACGGCAACGGTCACCGATGCGGCCACGGCCAGGCGACCGAGGCTGCGCCAAGGGCCCTGCTTGACCTTGGCCGGCACGGCCTCATCGGCCAGCGCTGCGGAAACCGCCGAGGCGATGTCCAACTTGGGCAGCAGCAGCTCTTTGTGCATGGCTGCGCGAGCAATCTGGTAACGCGACCAGGTAGCACGGGTTTCGGCATCGTCGACGGCATTCAGCACGCGACGCAGTTCCAGTTCGTCCGCTTCGTTATCCATCACCGCGGACAGCGATTCCTGCAAAGCTTCACGACTCATGGCGGTTCCTCTCTTGGCTGTCGCCGCTGTCTCAGGTTTCCTGCAACAAGGGTTGCAGGGCTTTGTCTATGGCCTCCCGAGCGCGGAAGATTCGAGAGCGCACGGTACCCACTGGACATTGCATGACGCTGGCAATGTCCTCGTAACTCAATCCATCGAACTCACGCAGGGTCAGCGCCGTACGCAAATCTTCCGGCAGTTGCTGGATGGTTCGATGGACGGTGCCTTCGATTTCATCCCGCAACAACGAGCGCTCTGGGGACTCGAGATCCTTGAGACCATGATCGCCGTCATAGAACTCCGCATCCTCGGAGCTCACATCACTGTCTGGTGGCCGCCTTCCGCGGGACACCAGGTAGTTCTTCGCCGTGTTGATGGCGATGCGGTAAAGCCACGTATAGAACGCACTGTCACCGCGAAAATTCCCAAGCGCACGGTATGCCTTGATGAAGGCTTCCTGCGCCACGTCCTGCGCCTCATGGGTGTCGTGTACGAAACGCACGATCAACCCGAGAATCTTGTGCTGATACTTCAGCACCAACAGATCGAAAGCTCGCCTGTCGCCACGCTGCACGCGCTCTACAAGCTGCTGATCCTCTTCCTGGGTTAGCATGAACACTCCTCAGTGATCTCGAAGGAGCGCTGCATCAGCCATCGTTCAGGCTTGCAACCATAGACTCGGGCTTTGCGCAAAAGTTCTCCCCTCCAAGCAAGTTTCCTGCGGCCCTTGGTCGGCTCGCACGAAAGACGCAGCGCGGTCACGGCCGGCTGCGTCGATATTCTGGTTTCGTTACGCAGGTGTCAGCCCAAGATAGAGCTGCCGCCTTGCGTCGCCGCGGCAATCTGTGGCGTACGGGCAGCCTTTATAGGATTTCCAGGGGTATCGGAAAGTTCCCATAAAGATCGCCAGCCACCCGTATGCACCATTGGAAATCAGGCGCCCGGGGCTGCTATAAAGGCATCCCGGCCAGGTTTCACGATAGTTTCACAGTGCCATCTGCGCTCGACTATTGTGCCGTGCCCCCTCCAAAGATTACTAGTGTCCCGACATGAGCCAACAATTCCAACATGATGTCCTGGTGATCGGCAGCGGTGCCGCCGGTCTCAGCCTGGCACTGAACCTTCCCCGCCACCTGCGCATCGCCGTACTGAGCAAGGGCGACCTGGCCAACGGCTCGACCTTCTGGGCCCAGGGCGGCGTTGCCGCGGTGCTTGACGATACCGACACCGTACAGTCCCATGTCGAGGACACCCTTAACGCCGGTGGCGGGCTGTGCCACGAAGATGCCGTGCGCTTCACCGTCGAGCACAGCCGCGAGGCCATCCAGTGGCTGATCGAACAAGGCGTGCCATTCACCCGCGACGAGCACTACAGCGTCGACGACGGCGGCTTCGAGTTCCACCTGACCCGTGAGGGCGGTCACAGCCACCGGCGCATCATCCATGCCGCCGACGCCACGGGCGCGGCGATCTTCACCACCCTGCTGGAACAGGCCAGGCAACGCGCGAACATCGAACTGCTCGAACAGCGCGTGGCCGTCGACCTGATCACCGAGCGCCGCCTGGGCCTGGACGGCGACCGCTGCCTGGGCGCCTACGTGCTTAATCGCAACTCCGGGGAGGTGGACACCTTCGGCGCGCGCTTCACCGTGCTGGCCACCGGCGGCGCGGCCAAGGTCTACCTGTATACCAGCAACCCAGACGGCGCCTGCGGCGACGGCATCGCCATGGCCTGGCGCGCCGGATGCCGGGTGGCAAACCTTGAGTTCAACCAGTTCCACCCGACCTGCCTGTACCATCCGCAGGCCAAGAGTTTCCTGATCACCGAGGCACTGCGCGGCGAGGGTGCACTGCTGCGCCTGCCCAATGGCGAGCGCTTCATGCCGCGCTTCGATCCACGCGAAGAGCTGGCGCCACGGGACATCGTCGCCCGCGCCATCGACCACGAGATGAAGCGCCTCGGGGTGGACTGTGTCTACCTCGACATCAGCCACAAGCCGGCCGACTTCATCACCAGCCACTTCCCGACAGTGTACGAGCGCTGCCTGACCTTCGGCATCGACATCACCCGCCAGCCGATTCCGGTGGTGCCCGCAGCCCACTACACCTGCGGTGGGGTAATGATCGACGAGCACGGTCACACCGACGTGCCCGGCCTGTATGCCATCGGCGAGACCAGCTTCACCGGCCTGCACGGCGCCAACCGCATGGCCAGCAACTCGCTGCTCGAATGCTTTGTCTACGGTCGCGCCGCCGCCGCCGACATCGAGGCGCGCCTGGACCAGGTCGCCATGCCCCGCGCCCTGCCTTGCTGGGACGCAAGCCAAGTGACCGACTCGGACGAGGACGTGATCATCGCGCACAACTGGGACGAGCTGCGGCGGTTCATGTGGGACTATGTCGGCATCGTGCGCACCAGCAAGCGCCTTCAGCGCGCCGAACACCGGGTGCGCATGCTGCTGGACGAGATCGACGAGTTCTACAGCAACTACAAGGTCAGCCGCGACCTGATCGAGCTGCGCAACCTGGCGCAGGTGGCCGAGCTGATGATCCGCTCGGCCATGCAACGCAAGGAAAGCCGAGGCCTGCACTACACCCTGGACTATCCGGGGATGCTGCCCGAAGCCCGGGACACCATTCTGGTGCCGCAGAACCACGAGTGAGGTTGCAGTCTGCGCGCTCCTACAGGGGCATGCGCCAGATCACACGAGCGTCGGGTCGATCACCAGCACCAGCTTGCCGGATACCTGGTTGCTCGCCAGCTCCGCATAAGCCGCCTCGGCGAAGGCTACCGGGTAGGTGTCGACCAACTGTGGCGACAGGCGTCCCTCGGCGAAAAGCGGCCACACTTGCTGACGCAGCTCCTGTAACAACTGCGCCTTGAACGCGTCATCGCGATTGCGCAAGGTCGAACCGGTGATTTCCAGGCGCTTGCCCAGCACCAGCGCCAGGTCCAGCTCGACCTTGCGACCGCCCATCAGGCCGATGATCACCCAGCGCCCGTCACGCGCCAGCAGCTTGAGGTTGAGCGGGCCATAGCTGGCGCCCACCGGGTCGAGGATCACATCGAACGGCCCGAGCTGTTCCAGATCATCAAGATTGCCATTGCGTACCACGCCGCCCACGGCGCCGAGGGACTGACAATAGGCCAGGCGCTGCGGCGACCCGACACTGACCCACACCGGGTTGCCGAACGCCTTGCACAGCTGGATGGCTGCAGAACCCACGCCACTGGCACCGGCATGCACCAGCACCTTCTCACCGGCTTTCAATGCACCCAGCTGGAAGATGTTCAGCCAAGCCGTGGCGTACACCTCGGGCACAGCCGCCGCCTCGTGCAGGCTCAGGCCTTCGGGCACCGGCAGCACATGCCGGGCGTCGACCACGACTTCCTCGGCCATGCCACCACCGGCCAGCAACGCGCATACCCGGTCGCCCACGCGCCAGTCGGCGCCGGCCTCGACCTGCTCGACGATCCCTGAGCATTCCAGGCCCATATAAGGGCTGGCCCCGGGCGGCGGCGGGTACAGCCCGGCCCGCTGCAGCAGGTCGGCGCGGTTCAACCCGGCGGCGGCTACGCGAATACGCACCTGCCCGGCATCACAGGCCGGGCGCTCGGCCTCAACCCACGCCACATGTCCGTCAACGCCTTGCAATGCCTTCACAGTGCCTCCATAGTTGAATCATATGACCGAGCCTGGGAACGCCAAGTCCCAGGCTTTTTGCAGTATGCGTCCGGCTCCGATGGAACCGGCGAACGGAAAAGACGGCCTACTATGCGTGATCAATTGCCTCCACGTCGAATCAGCATGAAGCATTTCCTCCCCAGCACCGCCCTCGCCCTCATGATCGGCCTGGGCAGCCTCACGCTCGGTGGCAATGCGGCCGCCGCCAACAAGTGGGACAGCCTGCAGCCGGACCGCGACGAGGTCGTGGCCAGTCTCAACATCGTCGAGCTGCTCAAGCGCCACCACTACAGCAAGCCACCGCTGGACGACGCCCGTTCGGTCATCATCTACGACAGCTACATCAAGCTGCTCGACCCGTCGCGCAGCTACTTCACCGCAGCCGACATCGCCGAATTCGACAAATGGAAGACCCAGTTCGACGACTTCCTCAAGAGCGGCAACCTCGAACCTGGCTTCACTATCTACAAGCGCTACCTGGACCGCGTGAAGCAGCGTCTGGACTATGCCTTGGGCGAGTTGAACAAAGGCGTCGACAAGATCGACTTCAGCGTCAAGGAAGACCTGCTGGTCGACCGCAAGGACGCGCCGTGGATGAAGAACCAGGCCGAGCTCGACGAGCTGTGGCGCAAGCGCGTGAAAGACGAGGTGCTGCGCCAGAAGATCTCCGGCAAGGAGCTCAAACAGGTTCAGGAAACCCTGATCAAGCGCTACAAGAACCAGTTGGCGCGCCTGGACCAGACTCGCGCGGAAGACATCTTCCAGGCTTACATCAATACCTTCGCCCAGTCCTACGACCCACACACCAACTACCTGTCGCCGGACAACGCCGAAAACTTCGACATCAACATGAGCCTGTCGCTCGAAGGCATCGGCGCGGTGCTGCAGAGCGACAACGACCAAGTCAAGATCGTGCGCCTGGTGCCGGCAGGCCCTGCCGCCAAGACCAAGCAGGTCGCCCCGGCCGACAAGATCATCGGCGTGGCCCAGGGCAACAAGGAGATGGTCGACGTGGTCGGCTGGCGCCTGGATGAAGTGGTCAAGCTGATCCGCGGCCCGAAAGGCTCGGTGGTACGCCTGGAGGTCATTCCGGCCAGCAACGCGCCGAACGATCAGACCAGCAAGATCGTCTCGATCACCCGCGAAGCGGTCAAGCTCGAAGAGCAGGCGGCGAAAAAGTCGGTGCTCAAGCTCAAGCAGGACGGGCGTGACTACAAGCTGGGGATCATCGAGATCCCGGCCTTCTACCTGGACTTCAAGGCCTATCGCGCTGGCGATCCGGACTACAAGAGCACAACCCGCGACGTGAAGAAGCTGCTCACCGAGCTGCAGAAGGAAAAGGTCGACGGCGTGGTCATCGACCTGCGCAACAACGGTGGCGGCTCGCTGCAGGAAGCCACCGAGCTGACCAGCCTGTTCATCGAGAAAGGCCCGACCGTGCTGGTGCGCAACGCCGACGGCCGTGTCGACGTGCTCGAGGACGAGAATCCGGGCGCCTTCTACAAAGGCCCGCTGGCGCTGCTGGTCAACCGCCTGTCGGCCTCGGCGTCGGAAATCTTTGCCGGTGCCATGCAGGACTACCACCGCGCGCTGATCATTGGCGGCCAGACCTTCGGCAAGGGCACCGTGCAAACCATCCAGCCGCTCAACCACGGCGAGCTCAAGCTGACCCTGGCCAAGTTCTACCGGGTTTCCGGGCAGAGCACCCAGCACCAGGGCGTACTGCCGGACATCGCCTATCCGTCGATCATCGACACCAAGGAAATCGGCGAAAGCGCGCTCCCCGAGGCCATGCCGTGGGACACCATCCGCCCGGTGGTCAAGCCGGCCTCCGATCCGTTCAAGCCGTTCCTGGCCCAGCTCAAGGCGCAGCATGACGCGCGCAGCGACAAGGATGCCGAGTTCGTCTACATCCGCGACCGCCTGGCGCTGACCCAGAAGCTGATGAACGAGAAGACCGTCAGCCTCAACGAGCAGCAGCGTCGCGCCCGCCACGACGAGATCGAGGCCAAGCAGCTGACACTGGAGAACATCCGCCGCAAAGCCAAGGGCGAAGAACCGCTGAAGGAGTTGAAGAAGGAAGACGAGGACGCCCTGCCCGCCGAGCCGGACGACACCAAGCCCGAGGACGATGCCTACCTGTCCGAGACCGGTCGTATCCTGCTTGACTACCTGAGCCTCAGCACGTCGGTGGCCAAGCACTGAAGTGATGGCGAAATAATGTGACCTGTCATCAAACAGTCACTGGACTGTCGTGAAATGGAAGGGCCGGACGTGCAAGCGTCCGGCCTTTTTCACTTCAGGAAGCAGTCCATGACCGTCACCGAACAGCTCAGCGCCTTGAGCGCCATCCTGGCTCAACGCAGTATCCACTGTCTGTTCCAACCCATCGTCTGCCTCTCTGAAAGGCGCATTCTCGGCTATGAGGCCCTGAGCCGCGGCCCGTCCAACAGCCCGCTGCACTCGCCGCTGAACCTCTTCGCCATCGCCCGCCAGGCCGGTCGCCTCGCCGAACTGGAGGTGCTGTGCCGTGAAACCGCCTGCCGCCGTTTCAGCGAGCTGAACCTGCCGGGCCAGTTGTTCCTCAACGTCTCCCCCGAATCCCTGGTCGAGCCCGACTACCCGTCCGGGCGCACCCTGAAAATGCTCGAACAGGTCGGCCTGGCGCCGAGCCGGGTAGTCATCGAGCTGACCGAGCAGACGCCTACCGAAGATTTCCAGCTGCTGTACAACGCCCTGCACCACTACCGCGACATGGGTTTCTCCATTGCCCTGGACGATCTGGGCGCCGGTTACTCGAGCCTGCGCCTGTGGTCGGAGCTGCGCCCGGACTATGTGAAGATCGACCGTCATTTCATCGATGGCATCCACCAGGACCCGCTCAAGCGCGAGTTCGTCGGCTCTATCCTGCAGATCGCCCGGGCCTCCCGCGCTCAGGTGATCGCCGAGGGCATCGAACTGGCCGAGGAACTGACAGTGCTGGGCGAGATGGGGGTGTTCCTGGTCCAGGGCTACCTGCTTGGCCGCCCCCAGGAGTTTCCAGTGGCAGACTACCTAGGCTTGCCACCCCCGGCGCCAGACTCGGTTGTAGCGCTGTGCGAGGACAGCCGCGACCTCAGCGCCCTGCTTCTCCAGCAGCCCTCGGTCACCCTCGACACTGCCACGCAACAGGTACTAGACGCCTTCCGCCGCCAGGCCAACCTCAACTCCCTCGCCGTGCTGGACGAGCAAGGCAGCCCTTGCGGCATCGTCCATCGCCACTCGCTTGCCGATGCCCTGCTCCAACCCTTCGGCACCGACCTGTTCGCGCGCAAGCCGATCAGCCGACTGATGAGCCAAGACTTTCTCGCCGTCGAGCGCGGCCAGTCGCTGCAGCAGGTAAGCCGCCTGCTTACCAGCCGTGCGCGCCAGCGTATCGAGGAAGACTTCATCATTACCCAGAATGGGCGTTACCTGGGGCTTGGTCGGGTGATCGACGTGCTCAAGCTGATCACCGAGCAGAAGATCCAGCAGGCAAGGCACGCCAATCCGCTCACGTTGCTACCGGGCAACGTGCCGATCCAGCAGTGCCTGGCGCGCCTGTTGCTGCAGCGACGCGAGGCCGCCGTGTGCTACGTGGACATCGACAGCTTCAAGCCTTTCAACGATATCTACGGCTATGCCCGTGGCGATGAAGTGCTGTTGTGCCTGGCCCAGTGCCTGAACGACTGCGTCGACCCGAGCCGGGATTTCGTCGGCCATATCGGCGGCGACGACTTCATGCTGGTGCTGGGCTCGGCGGACTGGCGCGAACGTCTGCAATTGCTGCTGGAGACCTTTGGCCGGCAATGCCGACGCTTCTACCGCAGCGATCACCTTGAGGCAGGTTGCTTCATCGCTCATAACCGCCAAGGGCAGCGGGAGACCTTCGCCTTGCTGTCGCTGTCAATCGGCGTGGTCTGGCTGGAGCCCGGCAGCAGCGACGGGCTGGATGCCGGTCAATTGGCCGAGCTTGCCTCCCAGGCCAAGCGTCAAGCCAAGGATGACGGTGGCTCAGGGCTGAGCCTGATCGATACAACCGTGCTGAGTTAAACCTGGGGACCGCTGTGCGGTCCTTTCGCCGGCAAACCCGCTTCCACAACCAAGCCTACAGCCACGATTTCAGGCCTCTTCCGGATAGCGATACTCGAACACCCGCACCACTTCAGAGGCATGCCAGGACGCCGCCTCCATGCCATCCACCGGTCCGGAAAACCGTCCCAGGCGCTCGACGCACTCGAAGAAGCCGGTGCGCGGCAGGCGGCTGGCCCCCTGGCTGATCACCAGCGAACTGCGCAGTGGCTGCTCGGCGCGGGCGTCAAGCGCCGCCAGGTATTCAAGCGCCGCGGTCAGGGTCTGCATCGCCGGACTGGGCAATTGCAGGCGCTCAAGCAGCGCACGGTACGTGAGCAGGTGGCGTTGACGGCGGGCCAGGTCGAGCTCGGTCAGCAGGCTCTGCCATTGCTGACGGCTGATCCTGACCTGGCTCATGACGGCTCGCTCCAGCCGGCCACGCCAAGGTGCCAGGCCAGGCTGCGCAGGATCGCAGCGTCCGGGCGGCGCTCCCCGGACTCGATCATCGCCAGGTAGGCCGGGCTGATGCCGACGCTGCGTGCCAGTTGCTCCGGCGCCAGGCCCTTGGCCTGACGCAAGGACGCCAGCTGGTCCAAGGAGGACAAACTGGCGCTTGGTTGAGTGCTCTCGTTGTAACTGGCTGAGTCGGGAGCCGCGGCCGGCGCCTGGCCTGCGGCCGCCAGCAACTTCTGATATTGCTCCCAGGGAACCACTGCGTACTCGGGCTGACCGTCCCGGCTGATGACCTGAATACCCATACAACCCCCTTGACGTTGGATTACGGCATGTAATCCGTAGGCATAACCCTTATGCCAATTATATTACCAAGCTCGGGGGTCTGTGCGAATCAGCTGCCGGGCCGCTCGAGACGCAGCGCCTCCGGGGTGTCCGGAAGGCGCTCGACCACCCGCAGCCGTTCCGGCGCCTGGGCGTCGCGCCAGGCCTTGAAGCGACCCAGCTCATCGGCGACGGTCTTGAGCACCCAGCCCAGCACGGCGATGTCGTCGAGCAGGCCGACGCCCAGCAGCCAGTCGGGAATGGCGTCCAAGGGGCTTACGAAGTACAGCAGTCCGGCGACGATGGTCACCAGTGCCTTGGGGCTGACGGCGCGGTACTCGCCACGCCACCAGGCCAGGCACAGCGCCTGCATCAGGCGCAGATCCTCGCGCAACTGGCCCAGCTTCGGCCCCTTGCAGGCCACCGCGAACAACAGGGCCGGCAGCCGCCCGCGGCTGAGCAGGCGCTCGGCCAGGGGCAGGAAGCGGGCGAAATTCCAGGGTGCGCTCATGGGACCTCCAGAGGACCAGGGGTTATCCACATTTATTGTGGATAACCTTGTGAACAGGGCGACATTGGCGCCGCGTGGTGCCCGCCGGGCAAGGGCCTGGTACGAATCGGGCGTTTTTTACACAACCGTTTCAATCGCGCAAACGTTTTGCGACACCGGCCTCCGTGCCTGCGTGGGTACTGCTTGCGACAGTGAATGACGACGACGGTTCGCGTCAAGCCGGACTGAAAACGACGACGCCCCGTCGAAACGGGGCGTCTTCTTGCAACGGGCCGGGTATTACTTGGCCGGTGCCTGGTCGGCCTTGGCCGGATCCTTGATGGCAATCAGTTCCAGGTCGAAGACCAGGACCGAGTTGGCCGGGATCAGCGGGCTCGGGCTCTGGGCGCCATAGGCCAGCTCGGCCGGGATGTACAGCTTGTACTTCTCGCCGACGTGCATCAGTTGCAGACCTTCGACCCAGCCCGGGATCACGCCGCTGACCGGCAGGTCGATCGGGCTGCCGCGCTCGACGGAGCTGTCGAAGACCTTGCCGTCGGTCAGCTTGCCTTCGTAGTGGACGGTGACCACGTCGGTCGGTTTGGGTTGCGGGCCGTCGGCCTTCTTGACCACTTCATACTGCAGGCCCGAAGCGGTGGTGATCACGCCAGGCTTCTTGCCGTTTTCCTCGAGGAATTTCTTGCCGGCGGCGGCAGCTTCCTCGCTAGCCTTGGCCAGGCGTTCTTCGGCGCGCTTCTGCAAGGCGGTGAAGGCTTCGACCAGCTCTTCGTCCTTGATGCGCTGCTCTTTCTTGCCTACCGCGTCCTCGATGCCCTGGGCGACGGCTTTCGAGTCCAGGTCATCCATGCCTTCCTGGGCCAGGCTCTTGCCCATGTTCAGGCCGATACCGTAGGAGGCCTTCTGTGCCGGAGTCTTCAGCTCGACGCTGCTGGTCTGGGCGTCGCAGCCCGCGAGGACCAGGCCTACCAGGGCAACCGCGGCCGCCAAACGATGCTGTTTCATGTAATTTCCTTGTTCATGCGCCATGAGGGCAATCAGGGTAAAGCCGCGAGCTTAGCAGGCGGCCGCGACCAATGGCTACCGGCATAAGAGCGGGTTGCGCGCAGGAAGTTCCTGGGTGAAAGGTTGTTCATGGTCGCAGTTGCAGCCTATGGCCAGCATTGACGGCTCTTGCGCGGAGGGAACGAGCCGATGGAGACCGGATCATGCAATGCCAACCTGGTTGCGTCCGCTGTTCTTGGCCAGGTACAGCCCCTTGTCCGCCGCCGAGATCAGCTGACGGCAATGACTGCCGACACTCGGCGTCAAGGTCGCCAGACCGATACTCACGGTCAGCAGGGAGGCCGCCTCAGGCACGGTGTGGGCGATCTTCAGGCCCATGATGGTCTGGCGCAGCTTCTCCGCCACCAGCCGCGCACCACCAGGGGAGGTGTTAGGCAGCACCAGGGCGAACTCCTCGCCGCCATAACGCGCCGGCAGGTCGGTCGGCCGCGAGCAGCAGCCGCGAATGGCCTCGGCCACCTGACGCAGGGCCTCGTCACCGGCCAGGTGACCGAAGCTGTCGTTGAACGCCTTGAAGTAGTCGACGTCGACCATCAGCAGCGACAACTGCTGCTGTTCACGGATAGCCCGACGCCACTCCAATTCCAGGTACTCGTCGAAATGACGACGGTTGGACAGCCCGGTGAGACCGTCCGAGTTCATCAACCGCTGCAACATCAGGTTGGTATCGAGCAACTGCTGCTGGCTCACCCGCAGTGCGCGATAGGCCTCGTCGCGCTGCAACAGCGTGAGGTACGAGCGCGAGTGATAGCGGATACGCGCCACCAGCTCGATGGTGTCCGGTAGCTTTACCAGGTAGTCGTTGGCCCCGGCAGCAAAGGCCGCGCTCTTGACCAGCGGGTCCTCCTTGGTCGACAGGACGATGATCGGGATATCCTGGGTGGCCGGGTTGTTGCGGTACTCGCGCACCAGGGTCAGGCCATCGAGGCCCGGCATGATCAGGTCCTGGAGAATTACCGTGGGCTTGATGCGCATGGCCTGGGCCACCGCCTGGTGCGGGTCGGCGCAGAAATGGAAGTCAATGTTCTCTTCATGGGCCAGACCACGGCGCACCGCTTCGCCGATCATCGCCTGATCATCGACCAGCAGGACCATCGCCGCGCTTTCGTTGATGGTCGTGAAACCTTCGATCGGTAGATCATTCATCCGTAGTCACCCGTTGACCGCCGGCCACGCGGCGCGCCTCAATACATATCTTCATTTCGAAAAGATTTCCACCAGTCGCCCGGCAATTCGCTCCAGCGGGCGGATTTCCACCGCCGCGTCGATCGCCGCGGCGGCCTTGGGCATGCCGTACACCGCGCAGCTTTGCTGGTCCTGGGCGATGGTCAGGAAGCCCTGCTGGCGCATCAGCTTCAGGCCCTGGGCACCGTCGCGCCCCATGCCGGTAAGCAGCACGCCCACCGCGTCGCCTGACCAGTAGCGCGCCACGCTCTCGAAGAACACGTCGATCGAGGGCCGGTAGATTTCGTTGACAGGCTCGGCAGTGTAGGCCAGCTCGCCATTCCTCAGCAGGCGGATATGGTGGTTGGTGCCGGCCAGCAGCACCTGCCCCGGCTGCGGAGGCTCACCCTCGCGGGCCAGGCGCACCGGCAGACCCGACGCGGTGCTGAGCCATTCGGCCATGCCGGCGGCGAACACCTGATCCACATGCTGGACCAGCACGATGGCCGCCGGAAAACTGCGCGGCAGGCCCTTGAGCAGCACTTCCAACGCCGCCGGCCCTCCGGCCGACGAACCGATGGCCACCAAGGCACGGCGCTGCGAGCTCTCGCGTAGCGGCGCGGCCACCGTACGAGCGGCACTGGGACGCTGCTGGCCGATCAGCCAGCCAATATTCAGGATCTTGCGTAACAGCGGCGCGGCCGCTTCCCGGGCGTCACCCGCGCCCAGCGCCGGGGTATCGACCACATCCAGAGCGCCATGGCCCATGGCCTCGAACACCCGATGCACGTTCTGCTTGCGGTCCACGGTGACGATGACGATGGCGCACGGCGTCTGCGCCATGATCCGCCGGGTGGCCTCGACACCATCCATCACCGGCATGATCAGGTCCATGAGGATCAGGTCCGGGGTCTGCTCGGCGCACAGGCGCACCGCCTCGGCGCCATTGCCCGCCACCCAGATCACCTGGTGCGCGGGTTCGAAGGCCAACGCACGGCGCAGGGCCTCCACGGCCATGGGCATGTCGTTGACGATGGCGATTCTCATCCCTGGGCACCTCCGATCAGCTCCACGACCGCCTCCAGCAACGCATCGTCATGGAAGCTGGCCTTGGCCAAATAATAGTCGGCGCCGGCATCCAGTCCACGACGCCGGTCTTCTTCGCGGTCCTTGTAGGAAACCACCATCACCGGCAGCGATTGCAGGCGACTGTCGCGCCTTACCAGAGTGACCAGCTCGATGCCATCCATGCGCGGCATGTCGATGTCGGTGATCAGCAGGTCAAAATCATCGCTGCGCAGTGCGTTCCAGCCGTCCATGCCATCGACGGCCACTGCCACGTCATAGCCGCGGTTGCCCAGCAGCTTGCGCTGCAGCTCGCGCACGGTGAGCGAGTCGTCGACCACCAGGATGCGCTTGCGCGCCACACCCTTGCCGCCCCGCCCGCCCCGTTCGATACGCTCCAGGCGGCCGGTGCTGAGCAACTTGTCCACCGAGCGCAACAGGTCCTCGACATCGACGATCAGCACCACCGAGCCATCATCGAGCAAGGCGCCCGCGGAAATGTCCTGGACCTTGCCCAGGCGCGGGTCCAGCGGCATCACTACCAACACCCGTTCGCCGATCAGGCGCTCGACCGCCACCCCATAGAGCTGTTCGCGCTCGCGGATCACCACCACCCGCAGGCTCTGCTCGTCGCCCTGCGCCGCCGGCCGGTTGAGCAACTGGCTGGCGGCCACCAGGCCGATATGCCGGCCTTCGTGCCAGAAGTGCTGACGGCCTTCGATCTGCACGATGGCCTCGGCCGGCACTTCGACGGTGCGCTCGATATGCGCCAGGGGGAAGGCATAAGCCTCGCCGCCCACCTCGACCACCAGGCTGCGCACCACCGACAGGGTCAACGGCACTTCCAGGTGGAAGCAGCAGCCCTGCCCCGCCACCTGGGTCAACTCGATGGACCCGCGCAGTTCGCGGACCATGTGCTGCACTGCGTCCAGCCCGACACCGCGCCCGGACACCTCGGTGACCGTGTCGCGCAGGCTGAAGCCCGGCAGGAACAGGAACGTCAGCAGCTCGGCCTCGCTCATCTGCGCCACGGTCTCGGCCGGCGACAGGGCTCGCTCGACGATACTGCGGCGCAGGCGCTGCAGATCGATACCGGCACCATCATCGGACAGTTCGAGGATCAGCAACCCGGCCTGGTGCGAGGCGCGCAGGCGTACCGTGCCCTCGCTCGGCTTGCCGGCCAGCAGGCGCTGCTCGGGCAGCTCGATACCGTGATCGACCGCATTGCGCAGCAGGTGCGTCAGCGGAGCCTCGAGTTTTTCCAGCACATCGCGATCGACCTGGGTCTTCTCGCCCTCGACCAGCAGGCGCACGGGCTTGTCCAGCGAACGTCCAAGGTCGCGGACCATCCGGCTCTGCCCGGTCAGCACATCGGCGAACGGACGCATGCGACAGGCCAAAGCCGTGTCGTAGAGCAACTGCGCGCGCTGGCTGGCCTGCCAGCCGAATTCGTCCAGGTCAGCCGCCTGTTGCAACAGGATTTGCTGGGTTTCGGCCAGCAACTGCTGGGTCTGGGCCAGGGCTTCGAGCACTTCTGGCCCCTGCCCGCTCTCCTCCAGCTGGGCCTTCAGCCCGTCGAGCCCCCGCATGCCCTGGCCATGCATGCGTTTCAGGCGCTGCAGAGTGGCCAGGTAGGGTTTCAGGCGCTGGGTCTCGACCAGCGACTTGCTCGACAGGTCCAGCAGGCTGTTCAGTCGGTCGGCGGTGACCCGCAACACCCGCTCGCCGCCCTCGCCACCGCGTTTTCCAGCCTTGCGGGCAGGCATCGGTTCCGCTTCGACATCGGGCTCAGGTGGCGGCAGGGGCTCGGGCTCCGGCAGTGCGGGCTGGACGACAGGCGGCAGGCTCGGTGCACTCGGCTGTGCGTTGGCCAGCAACGGCGCCGAGGGGTCGAGCAAGGACGCCATCTGCGCCAGAAACACCGCCACGGCGGCTTCGCTGTCCTGATCGCCCGGCGTGGCGATGCGCATCAGCAGATCGGTGCCCTGCAACAGTGCGTCGATATGCTCGGGGCGCAGCAGCAGGCGGCCTTCCTGGGCTGCTACCAGGCAATCTTCCATGACATGGGCGACACTGACCCCGGCGTCGATGCCGACGATACGCGCCGCGCCCTTGAGCGAGTGCGCCGCACGCATGCAGGCCTCGAGCTGATCGGGTTGCGCAGGGTTGCGCTCCAGCGCCATCAGGCCCGCACTGAGCACCTGGGTCTGGGCCTCGGCCTCCAGGCTGAACAGCTCGAGCAGCGACGCATCGCGCATTTGCTCCGGGGTCATGACAGGCTCCGCTTCACGGCTGACATCAGGTGTTGTTCATCCAGCACGCGCACGCTGCGCCCACGCCACTGCAGCACCGCCGCAGTGAAGTGCGCCGCATCGCGGCCGTTGTCCAGGGTCGCCGGGTCAAGGCGATGGATACCGTCTATCTCGTCCACCGGTACCACCACCGGCCCGCCTTCGGCCGCCAGGATCAGCATGCGCGGCATGCTCCGCCCACCGCGCTCGCCGCCCGCCTCGACCGATACGCCCAGCAGGTCGGCCAGCGACAGGCAAGGCACCAGCGACCCGCGCACATTGGCGACGCCCTGCAGCACCCGCGAACGCTGGTGAGGCAATGAGTGCACCGGCTGCAACGGGGAGATCTCGGCCAGGCAGGCGGTAGCCAGGGCCAACCATTCCTCGCCCAGGCGGAACAGCAGCATCGAGCGGCCGACCGCTTCTTCCTGCACGAGCGGCGCCTCGAGCGGTTCATCCTGAATCAGCGCATAACGGTCGAGCAGGCGCATGGCCGCCTCGGCATAGACCTCACAATTGCGGCAGTGCACATGCCGTGGCAGCAAGGGGCACTGCTTGTCGCCATGCACCCCGATACGATTCCAGCAGTCATCGATCTGCTCGTCATCGTGGGCGATCAGTTGCATAGGGTATTCGCCGCTCATCGTTCAGACTCCCTGCCTGCCCGAGCGGCACGCTCCTGCAGGCGTCGCGCGCCCGCCTCGTCGCCCTGCGCGGCCAGCAGCATGGCCAGGTGCATCAGCGCCTCCGGGTGCTGCGGCTCGAGGTAGAGGGCCTTGCGGTAATGGGTAATGGCCTGCGCGGCATCGCCCTCGGTATCGCTGAGCAACCCCAGCCAGTAGTAGACCTGTGCCTTGGGCGCAAACTTGCGTAGATAGCGCTCGCAGCCTTCCCTGGCCTGGGCGCTGTCGCCGGCATTGGCATGCTGGGCGATGCTGGCCAGCAGTTGCGCCTCACCTTCGGCTGGCATCACCTTGGCGACTGGCGCGGCGTTCGGTCTGCCAACCCGCGGCGGCAGCGTCAAGATACGCGGTGGCACGGATGGCGCGACTGTGGGGCGGGACGCCGGCTTGGCGATGGGGACCGGCGGCGCTTCATCCTGACGCACGTAGGCGAACGACTGGGCGATCCCCAACGGCCGCATGCCCAGGCGCGCCAGCAGGCTGCCCTCGGCCGGCCCGATGAACAGCACGCCCTGGACATGGGTCATGTGCTTGAGCACCTCGAACACTCGCTGCTGGGTCGGCACATCGAAATAGATCAACAGGTTTCGGCAGAACACGAAATCATAGAGACCTTGGCGCGCCCGCAGCGCCGGATCGAGCACGTTGCCCACCTGCAGGCTGACCTGCTGGCGCACCCGCTCATCCAGGCGATGGGCCTCGCCGACGGCGGTGAAATGCCGCTCGCGAAAGGCCAGCTCGCTGCCGCGGAACGAGTTGCGGCCATAGACCCCTAGCTCGCCCTTGGCCACCGAACTGGGGCTGATGTCGAGGCCGTCGATTCGAAATACCCCAGGGCTCAGCCCGCCGTCGAGCAACGCCATGGCGATCGAGTACGGCTCCTCGCCGGTGGAGCAAGGCAGGCTGAGGATCCGCAGCGGCCGGGCACCGGCCAGCTCCGCTACGCGTTTGTGGGCCAGGCCCGCCAGCGCGGTGAAGGATTCGGGATAGCGGAAGAACCAGGTTTCCGGAACGATGACCGCCTCGATCAGGGCTTGCTGTTCATCGGTCGACTGCAACAGGCGCACCCAGTAGTCGTCCAGGTTCTGCGCCTGCACGAGGGTGCAGCGTTGGCGCAAGGCACGCTCAACCATCGCCGCGCCGACCGACTCGACGTCCAGGCCGATACGCTCCTGCAGGAAACGAAAGAAACGCTGCTCAGTCATGCCTGCACCTGCCCTGGCTCCAGCGGATAGAGCAACTCGCGCACCGCATCCGACAACAGGTCATCCACCTCGATGCGTTGCAACAAACCCCGGGCGTCCTGGCGCACAGGCCCGAGGTAACGCGCCTCGGCATTGTCCAGCCCGTAGGGTTGGAAGTCGTCAGGCGCGCAGCGCAGGGTGTCGGTGGCCTGCTCCAGGATCAGCCCCAGCTGCAACTGCGGACGCTGTGGATCGGCGCGGTAATGCACCAGCACCAGGCGTGTGCTGCTGCGCGACTGGGCCGGGGAGCCGAAACTGAGCGCCGACAGGTCGATCACCGGCACCAGCACACCGCGATGGGCGAGCACGCCAGCCACCCAGACCGGAGCCTGGGCAATAGGCTTGAGCGCACGTTGCGGCAGGACCTCGATCACCTCGCGCACGTCCAGGGCGAAACGCTGGTCGGCGATGCGAAACTGCAGGTACAGCACGCCCTTTTCAGTGCTGGCGCGCGCCTCGCGGGGGGACATGTCGTTCATCGTCGTCAGACTTTGAACCGCGACACACCACCGCGCAGCCCGGCGGCCACCTGGCTCAGTTCGTCGATGGCGAAACTGGCCTGGCGCAGCGACTCGACGGTCTGGGTGCTGGCATCGCTTAGCTGGGCCAACGCCTGGTTGATCTGCTCGGCGCCGGTGGCCTGGGCCTGCATGCCCTCGTTGACCATCAGTACCCGCGGCGCCAACGCCTGCACCTGGTGAATGATCTGGCTCAGTTGCTCGCCGACCTGCTGCACCTCGAACATGCCGCGGCGCACTTCCTCGGAGAACTTGTCCATGCCCATCACCCCGGCCGACACCGCCGACTGGATCTCGCGCACCATCTGCTCGATGTCGTAGGTGGCCACGGCGGTCTGGTCGGCCAGGCGCCGCACCTCGGTGGCGACCACGGCGAAGCCACGACCGTATTCGCCGGCCTTCTCGGCCTCGATGGCGGCGTTGAGCGACAGCAGGTTGGTCTGGTCGGCGACCTTGACGATGGTCACCACCATCTGGGTGATGTTGCTGGCCTTTTCGTTGAGGATCGCCAGCTTGGCATTGACCAGGTCGGCGGCGCCCATCACCTGGTGCATGGTTTCTTCCATGCGCGCCAGGCCCTGCTGGCCGGAGCCGGCAAGGCTCGAGGCCTGGTCGGCGGCGCTGGTGACTTCGGTCATGGTACGCACCAGGTCCCGCGAGGTGGCGGCGATTTCCCGCGACGTGGCGCCGATCTCGGTGGTGGTGGCGGCAGTTTCGGTGGCGGTGGCCTGTTGCTGCTTGGAGGTGGCCGCTATCTCGGTGACTGAGGTGGTCACTTGCACCGACGAGCGCTGGGCCTGGGCCACCAGGTTGGCCAGGGACTCGGCCATCTCGTTGAAACCACCCTCGATCGCGCCGAACTCATCCTTGCGGTCCAGGTTCAGGCGCATGCTCAGATCACCCGAGCGCAGACCGTCCAGAGCGTGGACGATGCGTTGCATGGGTGCGGTGATCTGGCGCATGAGCAGCAGTCCGCAAACACCGGCGGCGATAATGGCCAGCAGCAGCGAGACGACCATGCTGCCTTTGGCGGTGTTCACCGCACTGACGATGTCGTTGGTGGCCTTGTCGGCGGACTCGCGGTTGCGCTCGATCACTTCGTTCAGGTGCTGGCGCCCTTCTTTCCAGGCCGGCGTAAGCACATCCATGATCAAGCGCTGGGCTTCGGGGTAGTTCTTCTGGCGGTAGGTCTCCAGGACCTGGTCGACGAGCTTGACGTACTCCTCCTCCAGACGGGTGAAGTCGTCGAACGCCGCCTGGTCGGCGGCGTCGCGGATGGTCGCCTGGTAGCTGGCCATGTGTTTCTTGAGGCGATCGTTGAAGCCCTTGAACAGCTCCAGGTCGGCCGAGGTGATCTCGCGGTGGTTCGACAGCCCCACCAACTGCTGGCTGGTGACGTAGCTGTCGACCCACGCACTGCGAATCATCGAGCTGTAGTAGACGCCGGGGATGCTGTCGGACCCCACGGCTTCCTCGCTGGACTCGATCGCCACCAGCCGCGAGTAGGCGGCCACAATCATCAGCAGCATGATGGCGATGATCACGGCGAAACTTGCCAGGATCCGTTGGCGCAAGGTCCAGTTCTTCACATTCAGCCCTCAGGAATTCGATACGAGCGGGAAAAATCGCCGAAGTATAGCCCAGGCTTCCCGTTCAATTGCGGCTGAATGCAGCGGTATTCAGGCGTCCGTGCCCGTTCAGGGGGCCAAATGCCGGTTCACTGACCTGCGGCAAGCCTGACCTGATTCTCCAGTTCCTGGCGCAGGTTCGGGTCGAGGCGCAGCTGGCGGGCCAGTTCATCGAGATAGGCACGCTCCATGAAGTTCTCCTGATCGACCATCATCACACTGGCCAGGAACATTTCGGCGGCCATCTCCGGCGTCTGCGCGGCGCGGGCCACCTCGGCCGGGTCCAGCGGCTTGTTCAGTTCGGCATGCAGCCAGTGCTGCAACTCACGGTCGCTGTCCAGGCGGGTGAACTCGCCTTCGATCAATGCCCGCTCTCGTTCATCGATATGGCCATCGGACTTGGCCGCTGCCACCAGTGCCCGAAGCACGGCTTGGCTATGCTGCTCGGCCTGGGCCGGCGGCAGACGGTCGAGGGTTTGCGGCTCGTGATTGCCCGCGCCCTGGCGCGCCTGCCAGTTGCCATAGGCCTTGTAGGCCAGCACGCCAAGTGCGGCCAGCCCGCCGTAGGCGAGTGCCTTGCCGCCGTACTTGCGCGCCTTCTTGTTCCCCAGCAGCAGGCCCATCGCTCCAGCCGCCAATGCGCCGCCGCCGGCACCGGACAACAGGCTGCCAAGGCTCCCGGAGCCCTTGTGACGGGTGCCCTTGCCCTGTTGGTTCTGCAGCATGGATTGACCGGTTTTCAATAGCTGATCGAGCAGACCACGGGTGTTCATCTGGCAGACCTCGCAAGCATCCAAAGTAGGTAGGACTGCAGAGTAGGCCGGCAAGCTGAAGCCACGCTTAACGCATTTGCATCCGGATGTTGCCCAGCTTGGTTTGTTTGTTCAACCAATCGCTTTCGAGGAAGCCGGCGATGACTACCTCGAAACTTGCAAGCGCCTGGGCCGCGAACCGCAGAAGACCTACTCCGGAACACTCAGCCTGCGCCTGGAGCCCACCCTCCACGCCAGCGTGGCGGCCGAGGCCGAGCTGGCGCAGAAGAGCATCAACCAGTGGGTCAGCGACATTCTCAGCCAGGCGGCCTGTCGCTGAATCAGTCGCGCAGGTCCGACTCGTGGATGGGGTTGGCCCGGCTGGTGGCCCGCTGATACTGCGCTGGCCAGGTCGCCTTGTTGCCGCCCAGGTCGTCGTCGGCATGCAACGGCCAATAGGGGTCGCGCAGCAGCTCGCGGGCGAGGAAGATCACATCGGCCTGGCCGGTGCGCAGGATATGCTCGGCCTGGGCCGGTTCGGTGATCATGCCGACGGTGCCGGTGGCGATTTCCGACTCCTTGCGTACCCGTTCGGCAAAGCGGGTCTGGTAGCCGGGGCCGGTGGGGATCTCGGCATTGACCGAGGTCCCGCCTGACGACACATCAATCAGGTCGACGCCCAGGGCGCGCAGGCGACGGGCCAGCTCGACGGTCTCGTCCGGGTTCCAGCCATCCTCGACCCAATCGGTGGCCGACACCCGCACGAACAGCGGTAGTTCCTGCGGCCAGGCCTTGCGTACCGCCTCGGCAACCTGCAGGGTCAGGCGAATGCGGTTTTCGAAGCAGCTGCCGTATTCATCGCGGCGCTGGTTGCTCAACGGCGAAAGGAACTGGTGCAGCAGGTAACCGTGGGCGGCGTGGATCTCGACCACCTTGAAGCCAGCCTTCAATGCCCGCTCGGTCGCGGCGACGAACGCGGCGACCACGTCCTGGATCTCGTCCTTGGTCAATTCACGTGGTGCGGTGTGCTGCGGATCGAAGGCGATCTTCGACGGCCCGACCGGCTGCCAGCCACCCTCCTCGATCTTGACGCTGCCTTGCTTTCCGAGCCACGGCCTGTGGGTGCTGGCCTTGCGCCCGGCATGGGCCAGCTGGATACCGGGCACGGCGCCCTGGGCGGTGATGAAACGGGTGATGCGTTGCAAGGGCTTGATCTGGTCGTCAGTCCACAAGCCGAGGTCCTCGGCAGTGATGCGCCCATCGGCGGTGACCGCGACGGCCTCGCTGATCACAAGACCCGCGCCACCGACCGCGCGGCTGCCCAGGTGGACCAGGTGCCAGTCGTTGGCCAGGCCGTCGACGGCGGAGTACTGGCACATGGGGGAAACGGCGATGCGGTTGGGCAGGGTCAGCTGACGCAGGGTGTATGGCTCGAGCAGCAGGCTCATGGGGCACCTCCCAGGGACTCCAATGGTTTCCGGGCCGGCGGTTGTAGTCGAGCGTGGGCCGGTACCGGTAGTTTCAGACTAGACCATGAAGATGGGAGGCGAGCCTGAGCGCCAAGTTCCGATGACGGGCTGCACCATGACCCAGGCATCCGTGCTTAGGAACCCTTTGCAGCCTGCCGCTCTTCCTCACGCAAGGTCAGCACCTCGAATCCGCTCTCGGTCACGGCCACCGTGTGCTCCCATTGCGCCGACAGCGTGTGATCGCGAGTGATCACCGTCCAGCCATCGCGCAGACCACGGGTCCCACGCCCACCCTGGTTGATCATCGGCTCGATGGTGAACACCATCCCCGGTTGCAGCTTCATGCCCATGCCGCGCTGGCCGTAGTGCAGCACCTCCGGTGCCTCGTGCATCTGCCTGCCGATGCCATGCCCGCAGTATTCGCGCACCACGCTGTAGCCAGCGGCCTCGGCGTGGACCTGGATGGCATGACCGATATCACCGAGCGTCGCGCCGGGGCGCACCTGCTCGATGCCCTTCCATAATGCGGCATAGGTGGTATCGACCAGGCGCCGGGCCTGGTCGCCGATCTGACCGATGCCGTACATCTTCGACGAGTCGGCAATGTAGCCGCCCTGCTCCAAGGTGATATCGACATTGACGATCGAGCCTTCCTTCAACACCTCGTCGGCCTTGGGCATGCCATGGCAGACCACATGGTCCACCGAGGTGTTCAGTGAATAGGGGAAACCGTACTGGCCCTTGCTCGCCGGTCGGGCCTTGAGGGTTTCGACGATGAAGGCCTCGGCGCGGTCGTTGATCTGCATGGTGGTCACTCCGGGGCGGATGAAACCGTCGAGGTCGGCAAACACCCGGGCCAGCAGTTGGCCTGCGCGGCGCATCAGCTCGAGCTCGGCGGCGTCCTTGAGGATGACCTTGCTCATTGCAGAAGCGCCTTGAGGTTGGCCTGCTCCTGGCGCAGCAACTGGCGCAGCAGTTCCTGATAGGTGGCTTGCGGGTGCAGTTCGGCCAGCATGCCGAGGCGGATCCAGTGCTCGGCCTGGGCGTTGATCGAACGCGACAGCGCGGCGCTGGCCACGCGCAGGTCTTCGTGGAGGTCGTCGCAGATCTTGACGATACCCATGGTGTAGTTACTCGCATATATGAAACGTACGCGAATCATATATCCGCCCGTATGCACGCGCCATCCGTTGGTGCGTGGTTCCCCGTATTGGTGCACGCCTTTGCCAAGCTAACCATCGAACCTGTGAGCGGGCTTGACCCGCGATGACATGGCCCGGGATTTGCTGCCTGGTTGCCATCGCGACCATCAACGCCGATGGTCCCTTTCATCACGACGAAGGCGCCGTGTTGCCCCGCTTGCCGCTTGCAGGCCGGGCAGCCGGCGCCTTTGTCGTTTCGTCAGCAGGAGATTGCCGATGAGCGACAGCCAAGTGCGCAGTGTTTGCCCGTATTGCGGGGTCGGCTGCGGCATCGTCATGCACGTGAGCGATGCCAAGGTGGTCAAGGTCAGTGGCGACAAGCAGCACCCGAGCAACTTCGGTCGCCTGTGCACCAAGGGCCTGAGCGCCCATGTGCCGCTACAGGCCGGGCGCATGACCCACGCCTTCGTGCGCGACCAGCGCAGCCAGCAGCCGGCGCGTTGCAGCCTGGACATGGCCATCAGCGAAGCCGCCGCGCGGTTGCGCGCGATCATCGACACCCATGGCGCTGATGCCGTGGCCTTGTACGTGTCCGGACAGATGTCACTGGAAGCCCAGTACCTGGCCAACAAGCTGGCCAAGGGCTTCATCCGCACCCGTCATATCGAATCCAACTCGCGCCTGTGCATGGCCAGTGCCGGCAGCGGCTACAAGCAGTCACTGGGTGCCGACGGACCGACGGGCAGCTACCAGGACTTCGAACGCGCCGAGGTGTTCCTGGTGATCGGCGCGAACATGGCAGACTGCCACCCGATCCTGTTCCTGCGCCTGCGCGACCGGCTCAAGGCCGGGGCCAGGCTGATCGTCGTCGATACCCGGCGCAGTGCAACCGCCGACAAGGCCGACCTGTTCCTGCAACTGCGCCCGGGCACCGATCTCGCGCTGCTCAATGGCCTTCTTTACCTGCTGCATGTCAACGGCCACACCGACGCGGATTTCATCGCCCGCCACACCGAGGGCTGGGAGGACCTGCCGGCGTTTCTCGCGGACTACACCCCGGAACGGGTCGCGGCCATCACCGGGTTGGACGAGGCCGACCTCCACGAAGCCGCCCGCCTGATCGGTGAGGCCGGCGAATGGATGAGCTGCTGGACCATGGGCCTGAACCAGAGCATCCACGGCACCTGGCACACAAATGCCCTGTGCAACCTGCACCTGGCCACCGGCGCCATCTGCCGCCCCGGCAGCGGGCCGTTTTCGCTGACCGGCCAGCCCAACGCCATGGGCGGCCGCGAGATGGGCTACATGGGACCGGGCCTGCCGGGCCAGCGTTCGGCGCAGGTGGCGGCGGACCGCGCCTTCGTCGAGCGGCAGTGGCAGCTGGCGCCCGGCACATTGCGCAGCGAGGGCGGCGAAGGCACGGTGGCGCTGTTCGAACAGCTCAAGAACGGCGAAGTGAAGGCCTGCTGGATCATCTGCAGCAACCCGGTGGCCAGCGTCGCCAACCGCCAGCAGGTGATCGACGGCCTGAACCAGGCGCAACTGGTGATCAGCCAGGACGCCTTCCTCGACACCGAGACCAACCGCTACGCCGACATCCTCCTGCCCGCGGCGCTGTGGGCCGAGGGCGAGGGGGTGATGATCAACAGTGAGCGCAACCTGACCTTGATGCCACGCGCCGTCGAGCCGCCTGGCGAGAGCCTGGAGGACTGGCGCCTGATCGCGCGCATCGCCTGTGCCATGGGCTACGCGCATGCCTTCGACTACCCGGACGCCGAGGCGGTGTTCGAAGAGATCCGCCGCTTCCATAACCCGGCCACCGGCTACGACCTGCGCGGCATCGACTATGCCGGGCTGCGCGCCAGCCCCCGGCAGTGGCCCTGCGCGCCGGGGCGCGAGGATAACCGCAGCCCGCTGCGCTATCGCAACGACGCAGACGGCCAGCCAGCGGCGCTGAGCTTTCCGACTACCAGCGGCAAGGCGCGTTTTCATGCCCGACCCTGGCTGGCGCCGGCCGAGTTGCCGGACGATGCCTTCCCCTTCATCCTCAACACCGGCCGCGTGCAACATCAGTGGCACACCTTGACCAAGACCGGCAAGGTCCCAAGCCTGAACCGCCTCGACCCCGGCCCCTTCGTCGAGATCCACCCCGCCGATGCCCGGCGCCTGGGCATCGGCGACAAGGACCAGGTGGCGATCCGTTCACGTCGAGGCCAGGCGCTGCTGCCGGCCCGCCTCAGCGACCGGGTGTTGCCCGGCGGCTGCTTCGCGCCATTCCACTGGAATGACCTGTACGGCGAGCAGTTGGCGATCAACGCGGTGACCTGCGACGCCGTCGACCCCACCTCGCTGCAACCGGCCTTCAAGTACTGCGCCGTGACCCTCGAACGGGTCGCGGGTGAACGCATCGAGGTCCTCGACCTGGACGTCACCATTCCTGCGGAGCCCGTCCCCATGCCGACCGCCACCCTCGCCCGCCTGCTGGGCCTGGAGACACAACCTGCTCCGGTGCTTGCCGAAGAGGAGCGCCATTACCTGCAAGGTTTCCTGCTTGGCCTGCAACAGACACGCGCCGAGGGTGTGCCAAGCCTCCCGGCCACCGCACCATTGGCGCCGGCCCGGCGCCTGTTCGTCGATGGCCTGCTGGCGGGGCTGTTCGCCCAGCCCCAAGCACAGGCGGCAGTACCTTGCCATCGCGTGTTGTGGGCCTCGCAGACCGGCAACGGTGAGGCGCTGGCCGAACGCTGCGCCCAAGGCCTGCGCGAGGCGGGGCTGATGGTGGCGCTCAGCAGCATGGAAAGCGTCAGCCCGGCGCAATTGCACGGCTGCGCCAGCGTACTGCTGATTGCCAGCACCTTCGGTGACGGCGATGCTCCGGACAGTGGCGCCGCATTCTGGCAGGCCCTGCAGGGTGCGGGCGAAACCGATTGCGCCAATCTGCCCTACGCGGTGCTGGCCCTGGGCGACTCCAGCTACGACCAGTTCTGCGGCTTTGGCCGCAAGCTCGACCAGCGCCTGGCGGAACTGGGCGGCCAGCGCCTGCTGGAGCGGGTCGAGTGCGAGCCGGACTTCGAGGCTGCATTCAGTACGTGGCTCGAGGCCCTGCTGCTGGCCCTTGGCACAAACACGGTGGCTACGCCGGCGCCACCGACTGCCGAGCCTCACGGCAGAAACCAGCCATGGCCTGCACGCCTGGTGGAGAACCGCCTGCTCAATGGCCCAGGTTCGACCAAGGAGACCCGTCAACTGGTGTTCGACCTGGCGGGTAGCGGCCTGGACTACCACCCCGGCGACGCGCTGGGCGTGTGGCCGCGCAACTGCCCGGCGCTGGTCGAGGAGCTGCTCGGCCTGATGCAGCTCGATGGCCAGGCCATTGTCGAGCTTGAAGGCCGCAAGCCAATGCCCCTGGGCCTGGCGCTGGAACGGCATCTGGACATTGCCCATGTCACGCCACGACAGCTCGAGGCGCTCAGCGAAAACGCGCCCTCTCTGCAGCAGCTGTTGCAGCCTGAATGCAAGACCGCGCTCAAGGACTGGTTATGGGGCCGGCAACTGGCCGATGTGCTGCGCGAGTTCCCCCGGCAATGGCCAATGGCCCGCTGGCTGGCGCTACTCAGGCCCTTGCAGCCAAGGCTGTACTCGATCAGCTCAAGCCCCAAGGCGCACCCGGGGCAGGTGCACCTGACGGTGTCCACGGTGCGCTATGGCGAACGCAAGGGAGTCTGCTCGGCCTTTCTCGCCGACCGAGCGACGAACGTCGAAGTGGCCATCTTTGCACAGCCATCGAAACACTTCCGCCTGCCCGACGACGACGGCACGCCCATCGTCATGATCGGCCCCGGCACCGGCATCGCGCCCTTCCGGGCCTTCCTCGAGGAACGCCAGGCACGTGCAGCGCCTGGCCGCAACTGGCTGTTCTTCGGCGAGCAGCACGAGGCACACGACTTCTACTATCGCGAACAGTTGCTGGCCTGGGAAGCGCAGGGCCATGTACGCCTGAGCACCGCGTTCTCCCGCGACCAGCCGGAGAAGATCTATGTGCAGCAACGCCTGCTGGAACAGGGCGCCGAACTGTGGCGCTGGCTGCAGGACGGCGCGCATGTGTATGTCTGCGGCGATGCCCAGCGCATGGCCCGGGATGTGGATGCGGCCTTGCGCCAGGTGGTGGCGCAGCACGGCGGCCTGGACGAGACCGCGGCAGCGGCCTATGTCGAAGGTTTGGGACGGGACAAGCGCTACCGGCGGGATGTGTATTGATGCACCACGGTGGTGAGGGCTGCACCCTGCTTGTGCGCCCGCACCACCTGGCCAGCACATGCCCAAAGCTGTAACCCTTGTGAAAGCGGGCTTGCCCCGCAATTAAAGGGAGCCTGGCACGCTCCCTGCTTCAAGCAATGCACAACAGCCCCAACGACCAACGGCGGTCAACAGGGGCCTCACACTGATGAGTACAGGCAAAGGCGCCTGGAGCTTCGGCTCCAGGCGCCTTTTTCGTTTTCCGTGATCGAGGATCGGCTATGCAGGCAACAGCGAACGGGGCACAACGAGCACGACTGGTCATCGTCGGCAATGGCATGGTCGGCCATCACTGCGTCGAGCAGCTGATCGAACGCGGCGCCACGGCACACTTCGAGCTGCATGTGTTCGGCCAGGAGCGCCAGCGCGCCTACGACCGGGTGCACCTGTCGGAGTATTTTACCGGTAGCTGCGCCGAGACCCTGGCCCTGTGCGCCCCGGACTACTACAGCCGCCACGGCGTGCACCTGCACCTGGGCGAGGCGGTGCTGGACATCGATCGCGAGCGCCGGGAGCTGGTCACCGCCGAGGGCCGCCTGGGCTATGACCAGTTGATCCTGGCCACCGGTTCCTATCCGTTCGTGCCGCCAATCGAAGGTTCCAGCGGCAATGCCCGCCTGGTTTACCGCACCCTCGAGGACCTCGATGCGATCCGCGCCGCCGCCGCAGATGCCCGCCGTGGCGTGGTGGTGGGCGGCGGCCTGCTCGGCCTCGAGGCAGCCAACGCCCTGAAGTCCCTGGGCCTGGAGGCGCATGTAGTGGAGTTCGCCCCACGCCTGATGCCGGTACAGCTGGACAGCGAAGGCGGCGCGGCGCTCAAGGCGCGGATCGAGGCCCTGGGCGTGGGCGTGCACCTGTCCCGCGCGACCCAGTCGATCAGCGCTGGCGAGCAGTACCGCTACCGGATGAACTTCGACGGTGGCGAACACCTGGAGACCGATCTGATTGTCTTTTCCGCCGGCATCCGCCCACAGGACGCCCTGGGCCGGGCCTGTGGCCTGGAGATCGCCACGCGCGGCGGCGTGGTGATCGACAGCCAGTGCAAGACCAGCGATCCACGGATCTTCGCCATCGGCGAGTGCGCGTCGTGGAACGGCAGCGTGTTCGGCCTGGTCGCCCCCGGCTACGCCATGGCGCGCAACCTGGCCGCGCGGCTGCTGGGCGAGACGGCGGACGATTTCACCGGCGCCGACATGTCGACCAAGCTCAAGCTGCTGGGCGTGGATGTCGGCTCGATCGGCGATGCCCACGGCGCCACGCCCGGTTCACGCAGCTACCGCTTCATCGACGAGGCCAACAGCGCCTACCGCCGGCTGGTGGTGGATGCCAGTGGCAAGCACGTGCTCGGCGCGGTGCTGGTGGGCGACAACAGCTACTACGACACCCTGCTGCAGTACGCCCAGAACGGCATCGCCCTGCCGACCGATCCGGCATCGCTGATCCTGCCGCAAGGAAGTGGCGCGCCGACCCTGGGCGCTGATGCGCTGCCCGACAGCGCGACCATCTGCTCCTGCCACAACGTCAGCAAGGGCGCGGTGTGCGCCGCCATCGACAGTGGTTGCGGCGACCTTGCCGCCGTCAAGGGCTGCACCAAGGCCGCCAGCGGCTGCGGTGGCTGCGCTGCCCTGCTCAAGCAGGTCTTCGAGCATGAGCTGACCGCCCGTGGCGTGACGCTCGACAAGAGCCTGTGCGAGCACTTCGCCTACACCCGCCAGGAGCTCTACGGGCTGGTGCGGGTGGAGGGTATCCGCACCTTCGGCGAACTGCTCGAACGCCACGGCAAAGGTCACGTGGGTTGCGACATCTGCAAACCGGCGGTGGGCAACATCCTCGCTTCATGCTGGAACCAGCCGATCATGGACCCGGCGCTGGTACCGTTGCAGGACACCAACGACACCTTCATGGCCAACATGCAGAAAAACGGCACCTACTCCGTGGTGCCGCGCATTCCAGGCGGCGAAATCACCCCGCAGAAGCTGATCGTGATCGGCCAGGTGGCGCAGAAATACGACCTCTACACCAAGATCACCGGCGGCCAGCGCATCGATCTGTTCGGGGCCCAGCTGCACGAACTGCCACTGATCTGGGGCGAGTTGATCGCTGCCGGCTTCGAGACCGGGCACGCCTATGGCAAGTCGACGCGCACGGTGAAATCCTGCGTGGGCAGCACCTGGTGCCGCTATGGCGTGCAGGACAGCGTGGCCATGGCGCTGCGCCTGGAGGATCGCTACAAGGGCCTGCGCGCGCCGCACAAGCTCAAGTTCGCGGTATCCGGCTGCACCCGCGAATGCGCCGAGGCGCAAAGCAAGGACATCGGCGTGATCGCCACCGACAAGGGCTGGAACCTGTACGTATGCGGTAACGGCGGCATGCGCCCGCGCCACGCCGAGCTGTTCGCCACCGACCTGGACGACAAGACCCTGATACGACTGATCGACCGCGTGCTGATGTTCTACATCCGCACCGCCGACAAGCTGCAGCGCACCTCGGTGTGGCGCGAGGGCCTCGAAGGCGGGCTCGACTACCTCAAGCAGGTGGTGATCGACGACAGCCTGGGCCTGGCAGCCGAACTCGAAGCGCAGATGCAGCAGGTGGTCGAGCGCTACGAGTGCGAATGGGCCAACGCCCTGGGCGATCCGGAAAAGCTCAAGCGCTTCCGCACTTTCGTCAACGACCAGCGCGCCGATCCGGATGTGCATTTCGTGCGCGAGCGTGGCCAACGCCGACCGGCTGCGCCGCTTCAGCTGATTCCCACCCACGAGGAGGCAATGTGATGAACCTGTCCAACACGGTTTCAGCCAGTGAAATCCGCTGGCAGATGGTGTGCCAGGCCAGCGACCTGGTCGCCGACTCCGGGGTGGTGGTGTGGCACGAGGGTGAGCAGGTGGCGTTGTTCTACCTGCCGGGACAAGGGCGGGAGCTGTACGCCGTCGGCAACCGTGACCCACGCTCGGGCGCGAACATCATCGGGCGTGGGTTGGTGGGCAGCCTGGACGCAACCGTTGTGGTAGCGGCGCCGCTGTACAAGCAACATTTCTGCCTGCAAAACGGCAACTGCCTGGAAGATCCGACACAGCGCTTGCCGGTGTGGCCAGTGCGTATCCGTGGTATGACGGTCGAACTGGGACAAAGACTCAGATGACAATCAGTTTGCCGGGAGCATGCCCAACCGGCCAGTGCCCGGCCAGGTACAGGTCGACCACCCGACGCCAGTGATCGCCCAGACCGAAGAACTGCTCGGTGGCGTACTGACGGAACGCGAAGGCCGCGCCGCCGCGAGCGGCCTCGCTGAAGTCGTGCGGGCGGCAGATGAACGGCGCCTTATCGAGCGTGCGGGTGGCGGCCATCACTGCCCTGTTCAGCGCCATGCGCTGCTCGCTCAGCACTTTGGTCGTCTCTTGCCGCGGGTAGTACGGATCGTCTTCGCCCGCCGAGGTGGGGAGCCATTGAGTGGCATCGTACAAGCCCTGGAACGCCTGGTCCGAGGGGGTCACGAACACCGCCTCGACCGAGGCGATGAGAATCACCTGCGGATCCTGGATGTCAGGCTTGCCCAGATTGCCGAAGAATCGAGTCTGCCCGATCTGTTCGAGCGTGTGTTCCAGGTCGATCATGTTACAGCCTCAAATCGGTGATGGTCTTGGGTGGCAATGCCTTGCGACCTTGCTGGATGGTGGTGCGAAGTACACCACCGGCGGCATGCGGGCCGGGGATACCGGGCAACGAATGGTTGGGCAGCGTGCCGTGGGTCGGCATCAGGTTCCACCATTTGTTGGCGCCACCGCTTTCCAATGGAATCACATGGTGGGCCGTGGCGCCGTCTGGCCAGGTCCGGTTGGTGTTCTTTTCCCACTGTTTGATCAGGCCTTTCTCGGTTTTCACGAACTCCTTGCGCATCGCCTGGTTCTGCGCCGCGTTGCGCCGCTGCACCACCGGCAGGTTGCCGCGCAGGATCTGGGCCTGCCGCGCGGTCACTTCGCCACCGGGTGAAGCGACCTTGTTGGCGTCTTGGATGATACGGTCGAGAAGCGAACATTCCGACAAGCCCAGCGGGTCGATCCAGGTCAGTGGATTGGGAGCATAGGCATACAGGTTGATGCTGCCTTCCAGCCCCAACGGGTCCTGCTGGGTGAAGCGGCCGATGTCCGGGTCGTAATAGCGGAACGTGTTGTAGTGCAGGCCAGTCTCGCGGTCAAGGTACTGCCCCTGCATACGCAGGTTCTGCTGGCGGTTTTGGTCAGGCGCGTGCCACTCTTCGCGGCTGCGGCCCCACAACAGGTAGTCGCTGTACCAGACTGAATTGCCCTGTGCGTCGGTCAGTTGCTCGGGCAGCCCGGCAATGTTGGTGTGGAAGTACTGCACCACTTCCTGGCCAGGTGCGCCGTCGATACGCGCCAGCGGCTCGTGGCTGCCAGGGTCGGCATACAGGTACAGGCTCGATTTGCCGTCCTGCACCTCCTGCAGTAAACGCAGGCCCTGCCAGAGGAAGTCGGTGCGACTGACGGGTTGCTCATGGCCACTGCGGTAGAGGCGCTTGCCGATGCGCCGCCCCAGTGGGTCGTAGCTGAACTCAATGCGCTCGTGCACGGTGCCGCGTTGCTGGTTTACGCGGACCAGCCGATGCTCGGCATCGTACTCGAAGCGCTGTAACAGCCGGCTGCCGCTGCGCTTCTCGACCATGCGGCCGAAACCATCGTAGCGGTAGCGTTTGTCCTGATGCACCGTGACCCGGTTGTGCCGCACATGAGCTTTGGGCTGGTAGCCTTCGATCAGGTTACCAGCGCGGTCGTACCCATAATGCTCGACGATCGGCACATCTCCCAGCGCCAGGCGGCGGGTCACACCATAGATGCGTTGGCTCGGCCCATAGTCGTAGGTCACCGAGCCCTGGCAGCTGCCATTGCCGAGGCCAGCACTGTGGAAGCGCAGCGCATGCTCTTGCTGGGCCGGATTCTGTGTGCCGGGTCGCTGGGTCTGGGTAAAGGTTTCGCAGACCAGGTTGTCGCCGTCGTCATAGCGATAGTCCTTTTGCAACAACGCCAGCGTCATGCTCGAGGCGTCCCGGTAATGGATCGCCCTCTGTTGCAGGCGCCCACAGCTGTCATAGCGGGTGCGGGTCTGCAACTGGCCCTGGGTGCGCAGCACTTCGTCATGCAAGCTGTCGCGCTCGAAATCGCAGATCACCCGCCCGTCGAGATTGAGCTGATGCAGGTGGCCGCTGCCGTAATACAGGTGGTTTATCCGGCGTTGATCGGGCAGGGTCAGGCTCTGCAGGTTATTCAACTCGTCATGCGCATAACCCACGGTACCGGCAGCGCTGGTCTCGCTCAGCAGGCGGCCCATGCGGTCATAGCTGAACGCCAGTCGCCGGGCATTGCCCTGCTTATCGGTGAATGTCACCGACAGCAGGTTGTCGCCCTCGTCATGGACGTATTCGGTGCAACCATCGGTGGTGTGCTTGCGTAGCAAGCGACCAACGGCATCGTGCTCCAGCTGATGGATCTGTATGGCCGTGTCGTGAGCCTGATCCGGGATCGGGTGGTGGGCGATACACGTCACGTTGCCCCGGTGGTCGTAGGTATAGGCGTAGCCACCACCATCGAGGTTCTGCTGGGTGAGCGCGCGGTCCAGCGCATCCCATTCAAAGCGATAGCGTTCGCCGTTCTCGTTCACCAGCGCCTGCAGTCGGCCATAGGCATCGTAATTCAGACTCAGCGCCGCCCCCATGGGGTCGATACGTTGCAACAGGCGACCGCTGGAGTCGAAATGCCAGTGGGTGGTGCGCCCGGCGCCATCGATATGGCGGGTCAACTGCCCGGCGGCGTTGACCTGATAATGATCGGTGCGCCCGTCGGCCCCCTGGCTTTCGATCAGGTAGCCGCGCACATCGTAGCGGTGGCGGCTACGCTCGCCCCGCGGATTGACAGACTCCGCCAGCTCACCGCGCTCGGTGTAGCGATAATGCGTGACATGGCCGGAACAGTCGCGGTAGCTGAGCAACTGGCCACGGTCATTCCATGTGAACCGGCGTTGTCGGCCATGCGCGTCGGTGATGGCCAGCAGTCGCCCGCGATCGTCGTAGCGGTAACCTGTGGTATTACCCAGGGCATCGGTTTCACTGAGCACATTGCCTTGGCAATCGTACTGCATGCGCAAGCTTGCGCCGCCAGGCGACACGATGCTCAGCGGCAGTGCCCAATGTTCGCCATAGGCAATGCTTTCACTGCGCCCGAGCGGGTCCTGGCTGCAGACAAGGCGGCCTGCACCGTCGTAGCTGTAGCACCACTGGCTGCCATCGGGCTCGGTACTGGCGATCAACTGCCCCTGCTGGAAGGTCTCCTGCCAGAGGTTGCCCAGGGCATCGACATACCGATGGATCTCATAGTGCGGCCCCCAATGGAACGACTCCTCCCGCCCCAGGCTGTCGCGAACCCGGGTCAGGCCCTGAGCCAGGTCGTAGTCGAAGTGATAGTCCTCTGCGCTATCGCTGTGGTGGCGCATCACTCGCCACTGGTGTGTGGGCTGCGCCTCGAGCGGTGCCGGTAGGTCCCGTGGCCAGCCCCCACGCGAGGCCACTCCGTCTGGCGGTACCGCCAGGCTGGCCCATTCATAGTGATGGACGACACCGCTGGCGAGAGTCTGGCTCGCCATGCACCCTGCTGCGGTGTAGGTGAAACGGCGTACCGTTTGCCCGCTGGCATCGCGTACCTCGGCTAGCTGACCGGCCTGGGTGTAGCGGTAACTGACCAGCAACTGCTGGTCAGTGATCTGGAACGCATCGCCTGGGGCCAACTGTAGCCGCCACACCTCGCGCACTCGGCGCCCATGCTGGTTGTCGTGGCGCAACTGCACGGCAGTGCGACCGAACGCATCGACCAGCAATTGCAAGCGCCCTTGATCGTCATACAGCAGTTCAAGGCGGTTGAGGTTGCGATCGCCAAGTTGCACGAGGCGCGACCGGCTGTGTGCTGTCGGATCGGTCTTGAACACCTGGTACTGGCCGCTATAGATGTCCTCCACCACCGTGATGCCATCGTCCTGATGGAAAATGGCAACACCGTCCAAGGTACTGAGCAGCGCGCTGCCGGGCACCATGCGGCCCAACTCGATGCGACTGCCGTCTTCGTCGACATAGATCCACAGCTCGCCACCTTGCGGATGAGGCACCCGTTCCAGACGCACTTCGTAGGGCAGGCTCCAGCCCTTGCCCAACAGACCATCGTCGCGCAGGTCGTTGCTGTCATAACGACGCGACCAATCGATGGCCAGCAGGCCGGGCAGGCTGAAGTCCAGGTCCTCGGGGCCATCGAGCCGTTTGCTGCCGGTGGCGACCAGCACCGGGTGTCCCTTGCAGCCAGGAATACGGGAACGGGGCTTGGGTGCGTTGCGTGGCCGCGAGCGGCTCTTGACGCGCCTTGCCAGCAGCATGCCGGCGACCAGGCCAATGATCTTTGCCGCTGCGCTCTTGCCGTCGCGGATGTCTCGCACGGTCACCGTGCCACCTCCAACCCGCACATTGGGCGAGAAGGTCATGCCGATGGGGCCGTCGCAGGTGCTCTTGTCCCCGACCCTGGCCGCAGGATGGCCATTGATGAAAACCTTGTCCGACCCTTGCGCGACGAAGTTGGGGACCGGGTGCTTGCTGCACTTGACGGTGTCCAGTTCGGCAGGTTGGGTGCCAGGATTCGCCGGGGTGGCGACTGGGGGATTGAAGATGCTGTTGATTTCCTGAGCCAACCCGATGACCGGCAGCATCAGCGATGCGCCCATCATCGCGTAGTTACCGATGTTTTCCAGTATCGAGGGTGCCTCGGCGGAGGGTTCGGCGTCACTGGCACCCGTGACGGTCCCTGCCGCGCGGGCTGCAGGCATGCCATTGATGCGGGTGTTGGATGATCCGCTGTCGATCGCACCGTAGGGTTCGGGGGGAAACATCGAATTGCCGACCCAACTGCTCAGATCGGAAATGTGCTCGCCTATGCTCTTGTCTTCGCCAGCAGGCAACATAGCGGCGGCACCGACCAGGGCACCGGCGATCAATGGTGTGAGCGTGGCGGCGGCCCCACCTGTGCCAACCACGGCCACCACGGCACCGCCGATCGCCGCCGCGACCGCCGCAGTAGCGGCGGCATAGATCACCGCTTCGGTCAGCCCGCTGACCAGCTCGGCCATCAACGGCGGATGCAATATGAGATCGCCCTCGCGGGCGGCATGCAGGCTATCGCCCATGAACCACTTCCTTGTGCCCGGGTCAGTTCAGCCGCAATCCTGCCTTGAGGGCTTCCCAATGGGCGAGATCGACCGCCTCCAGCGGTGTTTCCTTGCTATAGCTGACCGCCACGAAACGGGCCTGCCCGCTTGGCGCGTAAGCCAACTGACGCTGGTACGAGACCACTTCGCCGCGCTTGAATTGCAGGCTGACTTCCAGGCCGTGGATGCCACGATCGACGCCTGCGCTGACCGGCTGTGGTTCGCTGATGATCGCCCCCAGGCGTTCACGCAACTGCGCCAGTTGCTGCAGGTAAAGCGCCTCCAGCGTCTGCCCGGCAGCCAGCGGACTGCGAGCGATCACCAGGGTGGTGCCACGCTGACGGAAGGTCAGCATGTTCATGGTGGTGTCTTCGGGCGTTTCATCGCCCAGTTCAAGGACCAGGTCCTGGGTCAGGTAGGCGGCCATAGCGCTGCTCCATGCATCGAAGCGGCACACGCTAAAGGTTCAGGGCTTTGCCTGCAAGGGAGGAACCGTCGCCGAGTGACGAAGATCACCCAGACGTTGCAGGTCTGGCCCGCACGGATACACTGCCGGGCATGAACCTCGATACCCGCATCAAGTTCCGTCACCTGCTGTGCTTCCTGGAGATTGCCCGGCAGGGCAGCCTGGCCAGGGCAGCCGACGTGCTTGCGATCAGCCAGCCAGCGATCTCCAAGACCCTCAAGGAACTGGAGGACCTGCTCGAGGCACGCCTGTTCGAGCGTGGTCACAACGGCGTTACCCTGACCCCGGCCGGCACCCGCTTCATGCGCTACGCCGGCCCCAGCGTGCAGGCGTTGCGCGACGGGGTCTGCAGTGTGCGCGGCGAGGCGCGGGCACCGTCGCAGGTGCGCATCGGCGTGCTGTCGACGGTCGAAGGGCTGCTGATGCCCGAGGTGCTGTGCCGCCTGCACCAACGCCACGAGGCGTTGCTGATCAGCGTGGTGACCGGGGCCAGTGCCCAATTGCTCGGTCAGTTGCATCTGGGGGAACTGGAACTGGTGGTCGGGCGAATGACCGACAGCCCGCAGATCCAAGGGTTGTCGTTCGAGCACCTGTACAGCGAGTCGATGACCCTGGTGGTGCGGCCGGGGCACCCGCTTTTGGCGCAGCGGCCCGTCGAGCGCAGGCAGGTCGGTGATTACCCGCTGGTGCTGCCGCCGCCGGGGACGACCATTCGCCAGCATGCCGACAGCTTGTTCGTGCAATGCGCGATCCCGCTGCCGGCGCAGCGCCTGGAAACCCTGTCGCTGGCCCTGAGCAGGCGCTATGTGCTGGGCAGCGAGGCGGTCTGGGTGGCGCCACGGGACGCCGTGCTGATCGACCTCGGGCGTGGCGAGCTGGCCGAGCTCGACCTGGGCGTGCTCGAGCCGGGCGGGTCGGTGGGCATCTGCCGCAATGCGGCGCTGCCCCAGAGCCTGCCGGCGCAATGGGTGTGCGAAGTGCTCCGCGAGGTGGCCGAGGCCTATCGACTCGGGACCTATCCCTGAGAACCCGGCAGGAAACTTCCTATACAATCCCCGCCAGTTCCCAGCACCTCCAGGACTCCTTTCATGGACGAAACCGCGCAGCACTGGCTGCATGCTCTCTCCGCCCCCATGGCCGCCCTCAACGGGGCCAGCTATACCGCACCCGACTATTTCGAGGGTGAAGACCAGACCGACCTTGAACGCTGGTGGGGCATCAGCAACCGCGCCCAGTTGCTGGACATGCTCAGCATGGCCGACAACGGCCACGCCACCGAGATGAGCGAGGCCTACTGGCAGTACCAGCGCTGCCTGCCCAGCCAGTGGCAGGCCTTGCTCGACACCCTGCCCCCACGCGAGCGCATCCGCCATGAGTACGCCGCCCGCACCTTCCCCGACTGCGGCCCGGGCGGCACCCGGGCCTGGGACCTGGGGCGCATGGGTTTCCTGCTGCGCGCCGGCGTCAAGAAAGGCCTGATCGATCGCGACGAAAGCCTCTACCTGCACTACCGCCTGGCCCTGCGCGCCCGCCATTACTACAACCGCTGGGACGGCTACCTGGCCGGCTACCTGTTCGGCAAGGCGCTGTGGAATGCCAGCGACAGCAGCGACGAGACCCTGGCCGCCAACCTCGAGCGCCAGGGCTGCGAGCACTGGAACCGCTGCATCGTGCTCAACCTGCGCCTCGGCGCCCATGACCTGCTGGCCGGACTGCCCTGGGACATGCCCCTGCCCGAGCCCGCACGACCCACCACGCTGGAAGAGGACTGCTGGTCATGAGTTGCTGGATTCGCCTGGGAATCGAACCGACCCAGGACATGGACGCCATCCGCCTGGCCTATCGCGGCCGCCTGCCCTCGCACCACCCGGAAACCGATCCCGAAGGGTTCCAGGCACTGCGGGCAGCCTACGAGGAAGCCCTGCGCCTGGCCCGCGAGCAGGCGCCCAGCGAGGCTGAGCCAATACGCGAAGAAAATGCCCCCCATCCAGCCCTCAAGCAGTTCCACACACTGCTCGAGGAGCCGTCCAAGCGCTTCGACCCACAAGCCTGGCAGCGTTTTATCGCCGAACTGGACGAGTTGCCGCTGGACGAACTGGACGACCTCAGCTGGCAACTGCTGCACACCCTGCGCGACTGCGGACCGTTGTCCCACCACTGCGCGGGCCTGCTGGCACGGCGCCTGGGCTGGGCCGAGCAGCTGCTGCGCCTGGACGAGCGCCACGAAGTGGAAGCTTTCCTCGACCGCCTGGAACAGCCCGATCCCTTCGACACCGCCTGCATGCGCGACTGGCCGGCCAGCGCGCAGATGGAAAGCCTGTGGTATTTCCGCAGCCTCGAGTACTGCTACCAGCAGCGTCCATTGTTCGAGTACGAGCAGTTCGCCGGCGTGCATACCTGCCTGGCCATGCCGGATGACCCGGCCTTGGTGCAACGCCTGCTGGTGCAGTTCAGCCAGGCCGGTATCCCCAGCCGGACCTTCCACGAAATGCTCAAGACGCGCCAGCAACAGGCCCCGGACGATGCCGACCTGCTCTACCTGCTGGCCCGCCAGGCCG
>NZ_NIBE01000102.1:59127-59585 GCF_002205115.1 Pseudomonas sp. DrBHI1 | reverse complement strand
CCAGCCCCAGCGCCTGCCGTTGCTGATCCAGGCCTTTGACCGCCTGCACACCCCGGCCGGCTGGCCCGCCGAGCTGGACGACCCCGCCCAGAACTGGGGCAGCCCCGGGCAGTCCCCGCAGACCCTGGCGCGCTGGTCCGAAGCCTCGCGCCTGGAGCTGCAAGGCATCGCCGCGACCTTCATCGACTGGCGGCTGGACGGTGATGACGAACTGCCGCTGCTCGCCTGGCTGCTGCAGGACCCGCAGGACCACGACCTGCACCGCCTCTACTGGCAGGCCTGGGCGCTGCAACGCGGGGAAGCCGGTCTGCTGCGCCAGGTGCTCGCCCAGCCGCTCGCCGAAGATGCCCTCGACGCGCTGATCCTCGAAGGCTTCCAGCGCCAGGCCAGCCAGCAGTTGCACTGGCTTGAACAGGCCCCGGTGGTCAAGGTGCTAGTGGATTTCTGCGCCAGCGAAG
>NZ_NIBE01000102.1:0-59107 GCF_002205115.1 Pseudomonas sp. DrBHI1 | reverse complement strand
CTGAATGTGCGGTTTGACATGCGCCGCCTGTTCACCACGCCGTTCGCCCTGCAACTGCAGGACACGCTCGCCGAGACCGGCGTACTGCTGCCGGCCATGCCCGAGGGCGACGCGCTGTGGAACTGGCACCGCCAGCACTTGTTCATGCTTGCCCTGCTGGAGCAGCCGTCACGCTGGCTGGCGCTGATCGACCCGACCCTGCCAAGCCAGTTGCACTACCCGTCCGGGCATCCGTTCGCCCCGTTGCACGCCCTGCTCTGCCAACAACTGCCCAGCCCTGACGGCAGCAGTGGCCTGCTTGGCAGCCTGGATACCCGCGACCCTGTACAGGCGATGGTTTCAGCGCGGTTGCTGACCCTGCAACAAGCCCTGAGCAGCACGCGCCTACCCGGTGCAGCGCAATTGCTGGCCTGCCTGGAGCATGACGATGGCAGCCTGGGCAACGACCATCCTCTGGGCTATCTGCTGTTTTGCGCCGTGCTGCACCATGACCGCTCCCTGGACACCGAGCAACGTGAACGCCTGCGCCAGCGCCTGGATGCGCTGGCGCCGCAGGATGAATGGTTCGAGGCACTGCGCAGCGGCCTGCTGCAAGGCAAGACCAAGCATCCACCGGCCGAACTCGCCCATGCCCACGGCGTCGACAGCCGTGCGTTCAATGATGTGCTCGACGCCCTGGACAGCTTGTACAACGATTGCGCGCCGCCGAAGATCCGCGCCTTGCGCGCCTTGCAGAAGATCAAGGACGACCCGCAGCAGGACCTGGGCTTGCGCTGTGCAATCATGGCCGTGCTGTCGTGGAGCGAGCGCATGTTGCGCAATGCCCTGCAGCACCCTCCCGCGAAATTCTGGGCCGTGTGGAAACTCAACAGCCGCCTGAACCGCTCAGGGTTTGCCTTGAACCTGGCGGCCGCCGCCCTCTGCGCCAGCATGATGCTCACACTGCCAGTGTTGATGCTGGTCACGGTGCTGCTGCTGATCAGTGCCTTCCTCAGGCGCCTGCGCGACCTTGGCCAGGGTATCCCGGCGCTGATCCTGCTGCTCGTGCTGAGCAGGGTGCTACCGGTACTACCGCTGTTGCTGCTGTTGCTGCCCGGTGACCGGCTGCCGAACCGCTACGGCTCGCAACCGGGCCAGCAAGCGCTGCTCGATGACAGCCTGCAGGCTACCCTGCGGCGGCTGAACGTTCAGTAGCGCAGCTCGTCAAGCGCCTGGCTCAACGCCTGGCGCTCACGGCTGATCTCAGCGGCCTGTTGCCCGGCTAGCACAGCGTTGAAGGCGTCCAGCCAGCTGCCGATCAGCTCGCGCTCGTCGCCCAGGCTCTGCATCCAGGCCCGCTCCAGACGGGCCAGCAGGGTGCGGTTGGGCAGCGTGTCACGCGGGTGGATCTTCAGCCGCGCCAAGCGCTCCTCGCTCGCCAGGCGCGCCTCGGCATCCAGCCCGGCGGGGCTGCGGTCGATGCTGTGGCTGTGCTTCTGGCCGCTTTCGAGGAAGGTCACATCCACTTCCAGCAAACCGTTGATGTCGTAGCTGAAGCGCACGTCCAGCGACTGGATTTCACCGGTCGGCTGCAACGGGACCTCGAAACTGTCCACCAGGATGTTGTCCCGCACCCACGGCCGCTCGCCCTGGTACACGGCGATGCGCACGAACTTCTGCTCTGGGTGGCTGCTGTAGAAGCGCTGCACCTTCGAGGTAGGGATCACCGTGTTGCGCTCGATGATCGGCGAGAACGCTCCGGTGACGTCGTCGCCCCGGGACGAGGCCACACCGAGGGTGTAGGGGCAGACATCGGTCAGAATCAGTTCGTCGATGGCCGCGTCGCGGGCCTTGCAGGCGGCCTGGCTGGCGGCGCCGAGGGCGACAATGGTGTCCGGGTCCAGGTGCCGGTACGGCAAGCGTCCGAACAGCTTGGCCACCAGTCGCTGCACCTGCGGCATGCGCGTGGCGCCACCGACCAGCACCAGGCTGTCCAGCTCGCGCGGGCTCAACCGGGCATCGCGCAGGGCCTGCTCGATGGGCGCACGCACCCGGGTCAGCAAAGGCGCCCAGATCGCCTGCAGCTTGAGGTCGTCCAGCCGCCACTCGCGGGGCTGCGCGCCATCGTGCCAGTCCAGCACGCGGCTGCCCTCGCCCGCCTCGCGCTTGAGCTGTTCGATGGCGTCATGCAGGCTGGCCAGGGCCTGGGGGGCCAGGTCCTCGGCCTTGAGGTTCCAATCGCGCAGGCAGGCCTGCAACAATGCCTCGGTAAAATCCTCGCCGCCCAGGTAATTGTCACCGGTGGAGGCATGCACCTCGATCAGCGGCAAGGCGTACTCCAGCACGGTGACATCGAAGGTGCCGCCGCCCAGGTCGAACACCAGGGTGCGCTCGAACTTCTGCTCATGCAGGCCATAGGCCATGGCCGCGGCGGTCGGCTCGTTGATCAGCCGCTGGACCTTCAGCCCGGCCAGCTCGGCGGCGAAGACCGTGCGCTTGCGCTGCTCGTCGCTGAAATACGCCGGTACCGAAATCACCGCCTCGCTGACCGCGCAGCCCAGGTGCGCCTCGGCATCCTGCTTCAATGCGCCCAGCACCAGCGCCGACAATTCTTCAGGCGTGAATCGATGCTCGCCTAGCGCATAGCGCTTGTCGCTACCCATGAAGCGCTTGAACGCCGCCGCGGTGCGCTCGGGGTGCGTGGTCAATCGCGACCGGGCAGCCTGGCCGACCAGGATCGAGCCGTCGTCATCGACACTGACCACCGAGGGGGTGAGCACTTCACCCACGGCATTAGGGATCAGCCGAGCTTCGCCGTCCTGCCAGACGGCAATCAGGCTGTTGGTGGTGCCGAGGTCGATACCGAGCAGTGGCGTGGAATAGGTGGGGGGGTTGGAGAGGCTGGCATCCTGCATGATCGGTCTCTGGCTTGCGATAGGAACCGACGCGGGGCCTGCTGGCCACATGCGGCGGACAGGGGCATTCTGGCGTAATGCCAGAAACAAAAAAAGCGACCCTAAGGTCGCTTTCTCTGTTGCTTCCGGGTGTTCAGTGGGCCCTGGAAGCTAAATATGGCGCGGCGGACGGGACTCGAACCCGCGACCCCCGGCGTGACAGGCCGGTATTCTAACCGACTGAACTACCGCCGCGCTATACATCGAGTGGTGGGTGATGACGGGATCGAACCGCCGACCCTCTGCTTGTAAGGCAGATGCTCTCCCGGCTGAGCTAATCACCCTTCGTCTCGGTGTGGCGCGCATTCTACGGAGGACCTCCTACCCTGGCAAGCACTTTTTTCAAATTTTTTGAAAAAAAATTCCAGGCCTTTCAAAGACCTAGCCGCGCCGCGATTTTCTTCCTCTATATAGGACTGCTGGCCCTATGACAGGGTTGGCCTGGAAGCGCCCCTCGGAGAATAATGCCCGCCTTATGTATTAAGGAGAGATTCCCCCTCATGTGGTTCAAGAACCTGCTGTCCTATCGCCTGACCCAGGAAGTACCGTTCGAGGCCGAGGCGCTGGAGGCCGCCCTGGCCAGCAAGCCGGCCCGCCCCTGCGCCAGCCAGGAACTGACCACCTACGGTTTCGTCGCGCCGTTCGGCAAGGGCGAGGACGCGCCCCTGGTTCACGTCAGTGGCGAGTTCATGCTGATCGCCGCACGCAAGGAAGAACGCATCCTGCCCAGCAGCGTGGTCAACGACGCGGTCAAGGAGAAGGTCGAGGAGATCGAGACCGAGCAGATGCGCAAGGTCTATAAAAAGGAACGCGACCAGATCAAGGACGAGATCATCCAGGCCTTCCTGCCGCGCGCCTTCATCCGCCGCTCGATGATCTTCGCCGCCATCGCCCCGCGCCTGGGCATGATCCTGGTCAACTCGGCCAGCGCCAAGCGCGCCGAAGACCTGCTGTCGACCCTGCGTGAAGTGATCGGCTCGCTGCCGGTGCGCCCGGCCACCGTAAAGATCGCGCCAAGCGCGACCATGACCGACTGGGTCAAGTCGCAGCAGGCCGCCGAAGGCTTCTTCGTTCTCGACGAGTGCGAGCTGCGCGACACCGCCGAGGACGGCGGCATCGTGCGTTGCAAACGCCAGGACCTGACCAGCGAGGAAATCCAGCTGCACCTGAGCACCGGCAAGCTGGTCACCCAGCTGGCCCTGGCCTGGCAGGACAAGCTGTCGTTCGTGCTCGACGACAAGATGGTGATCAAGCGCCTGAAGTTCGAGGAGCTGCTGCAGGAGCAGGCCGAACAGGATGGCGGCGACGAGGCCCAGCAACAGTTCGACGCCAGCTTCCAGCTGATGATGATGACCTTCACCGAGTTCCTGCCGGTGCTGTTCGAAGCCCTGGGCGGCGAAGAGATCCCGCAGGGGGTGTGAGGGTCAGGCCGGCGCGGCCCAGCGGCGCCGGCTGAACTTCAGGCGCACCCGCAGTCGCCGGTGCGCCTCACGATCCAGTGCGTCCCTGGGGATGCACTGGCTCTGGCTGAACATGCGCCCCTTGCGCACGAACCGCAACACCACCATGGCCGGCAGGGCGACGCTGTCTCGGCACAGGCGCGCCGGCTGCCAGCCCTGGGCGCGGCTATAGAGGTGCCAGCCACGCAGGTCGCGGCGCAGGCCGGTGATGGCCTCGGGGTGGGTGAGCAGGACGCGCCGGGGAATAGCCCAGCAGGCGTGGGCAAGACAGACGACGGCCAACAGGCCGCGCAGCCACCCGGGCAGCGCCATCAGCGCGAGGGTAAGCAGTGCCAGCGCCAGGCTGGCGAGGTAGGCCGTCAGCAGCAGGCGCGAGCCTTGCCAACGGCACTCGAAAACTTCACTTGGGCTGAACACGGTCCAGGATGATGCGGACCATGCGCTGCAGTTCCGGATCCTCGGACTCGCTGCGCTCCATGAACCAGCCGAACATGTCCTGATCCTCGCAGGTCAGCAGGCGACGGTACAGCTCGCGGTCGGCTTCGCTCAGGCTTGGGTAGACCTCCTGGGTGAAAGGGACCAGCAGCACGTCCAGTTCCAGCATGCCGCGACGGCTATGCCAGAAAAGCCGGTTGAGTTCAGTTTGTTCGACCATGGGGCCCTCCTCGAGTGGTCGCGCAGTATACCGCGCAGCGAACGAAGCGGCACAAGGCGTTGGTCTAGTCACCTACCTATTTTGTTACCGGCGTTCTATGATGGCCGCCAGTCTTTAGCTACCGCGATGACCCATGGCCGATTCCGCTTTCTTCTGTACCCTCTCCCATGAGGGCATCCTCGCCGTCCGCGGCTCCGACGCCGGCAAGTTCCTGCAAGGTCAGCTGACCTGCAACATCGGTTACCTCAACGACGAGCACGCGAGCCTTGGCGCCCGCTGCATGGTCAAGGGCCGCATGCAGTCGAGCTTCCGTATCCTGCCCGAGGGCAATGGCTACCTGTTAGCCATGGCCAGCGAGCTGCTCGAGGCGCAACTGGCCGACCTGAAGAAATACGCGGTGTTCTCCAAGGCCACGCTGAGCGACGACAGCGCCGCCTGGACGCGCTTCGGCCTGCAGCAGGGCGACGCCGCCCTGCAGGCGCTGAGCCTGTCCGTGGCGGAAGAGGCCGGCGCGACCGCCCGTCATGAGGGTCTGATCGCCGTCCGCGCTTCGGCCGGCCGTGTCGAACTGTGGGCGCCTGCCGAGCAGGCCGCCGCCGTTACCCAGAAACTGGCCGCCTCGCTGCCCGAGGGCACGCTCAACGACTGGCTGCTGGGCCAGGTCCGCGCCGGCATCGGCCAGGTCATGGGCCCGACCCGCGAGCTGTTCATCCCGCAGATGATCAACCTGCAGGCCGTCGATGGCGTGAGCTTCAAGAAAGGTTGCTACACCGGCCAGGAAATCGTCGCCCGCATGCAGTACCTGGGCAAGCTCAAGCGCCGGCAATATCGCCTGGCGCTGGCCGAGACAGCGGTACCCCAGCCGGGCGCCGAGATCTTCTCGCCGACCCACGGCTCGTCGGTCGGCGAAGTGGTGATCGGGGCCAGCACCGGCAGCGCCGTCGAACTGCTGGCCGTGCTCAGCGCCGAGGCGGTGGCGGACGACAACCTGCACCTGGGCAGCCTCGAAGGCCCGCGCCTGTCGCTGCTCGACCTGCCTTACGAACTGGACCGCGACCGGGAAATCCAGCGCTGACCAGCCCGCCCCGGCGACATGCCGGGGCTGCACCACCTTTGCCGTAGAGAAGTCCATGAACAAGCTGGCCGAGAAGGTCCAAGCGCAACTGCTCGCCGCCATCGACCGGGACGACCTGGTCCTGCCGACCCTGCCGGAAGTCGCCCTGAGCATCCGCGAAGCCGCCGAAGACAGCGAGATTAGCGTTTCCGCCCTGAGCAAGGTGATCGGCCGCGACGCCGCGCTGTCGGCCCGCCTGATCAAGGTGGTCAACAGCCCGCTGATGCGCGCCGCCGTCGAAGTCACCGACCTGCACACCGCCATCACCCGCCTGGGCATCAACTACAGCTGCAACCTGGCCATCGGCCTGGTGATCGAGCAGATCTTCCATGCCCGCGCTCCGGCGGTGGAACACAAGCTGCGGGATATCTGGGCCAACAGCCTGGAAGTCGCGGGCATCAGCTATGAACTGTGCCGCCGCTACACCCAGCTCAAGCCCGACCAGGCCACCCTCGGCGGCCTGGTGCACCAGATCGGCGCCCTACCGGTGCTGATCTATGCCGAGGAGCACAACGAGCTGCTCTCCGACCCGATCTGCCTGCATTTCGTCATTGAGCAGATCCAGCCGGTACTGGGCGACAAGATCCTCAGCGCCTGGGAATTCCCCGAGCAGTTGGTCAACGTGCCCAGCCAGGTGCAGGACCTGGACCGGCGCACCGACCAGATCGACTACATCGACATCGTGCAGATCGCCCGCTGCATCAGCCAGCGCGAGCGCAGCCGACCGCTGGCCGCCCTGCCCGCCTACCGCCACCTGGGCCTGCCCTATGGCACCGAGCTGGATATCACCGAGCTGCTGGATGCGCGGGGCATGCTGCGCTGAATCGACAGGCCCCACGATGACCTTCAGTCCGCGATAAAACTCACCCGCACCTTCAGCCCGCCCCGCTCGCCGTCGTGCAGGCTGATCTGCGCCAGATGCGCCCGGCAGATCTCGCCGACGATCGCCAACCCCAGGCCGCTGCCCTGGGCGCTGCGTCGGTAGAAGCGCTCGAACACCCGCTCACGCTCGTCCTCGGGAATCCCCGGCCCGTCGTCCTCGACTTCGAGCACGGCCGGCGCCAATACCCGCAGGACCACATCGCCGCCGGGCGGGGTGTGGGCAAGGGCGTTGTCCACCAGGTTGCTGAGCAGTTCGTTGAGCAGGGTCGGCTCGCCCTTTAGCCACACCGGCGCCTCGGCCTCCAGCGCCAAGGCGACGCCGCGGGCATGGGCCAGGGGCGCCATGGCCATGCCCAGTTCACGGGCCAGCTGGCTCAGGTCCAGGCGCTGGGCGCCGCCCTCGGCGATGGCGCGGGCGCCGTTCTCCACCCGCGCCAACGACAGCAATTGGTTGGCCAGGTGGGTGAGCCGGTCCGTGCCCTGGGCGGCGGCTTCGAGGGTCTTGCGCCATTCGTCCGGCTCCCGTGAGCGCAGGCCCAGTTCCACCCGCGCCTTTAGCGCCGCCAGCGGCGTGCGCAGTTCGTGGGCGGCGTCGGCGATGAACTGCGCCTGGCGTTCGAACTGGCCCCGCAAGCGCTCGGTGAAGTGATTGAGCCCGCGCACCAGCGGCCCCAGTTCACGCTGCACCTGGACCACCGGCAAGGCGCGCAGGTCGTCCGGCTGGCGCTCCTCCACCGCCGTGCGCAAGCGCTCCAGCGGGCGCAGCGCGGCACTCACCGCGAACCACACCATCACCAGCGCGCCGAAGGCCAGCATGCCCAGGCGCAGCAGGGTGTCGGCCATCAATCCGCGGGCCATGCGCACCCGCGCCTCCTCGGTCTCGGCCACGCGGATCTCGGCCATGCCGTTCATGTTCGGTTCGCTCACCGCCTTGAGCAGGCTGACCACGCGCACGTCCTGGCCCAGGTAGGTGGCGTTGTAGAAGCGCGCCAGCGCCGGATAATCGTCGGTGCGCGGCGTGCCCGCAGGCGGAGGCGGCAGGTTCTCGTAGCCGGAAATCAGCTTCTGGTGAATGTCCAGCACCTGGTAGTAGATGCGCCCGGCGCTGTCGTAGGCGAACGTATCCAGGGCCACATAGGGCACGTCGGCGCTGAGGGTGCCGTCGCGCTGCGACAGGCCGGCGGCGATGGTCCGCGCCGACGCCAGCAGGGTCCGGTCATAGGCGGTGTCGGCGGCTTCGCGACCGTTCCAGTAGGCGCTCAGGCCGCTGGCCAGCATCAGCACCACCAGCAGCAGCGCCAGGTTGCCCAGCAAGCGCCCGCGCAGGCTGCCGTTGTCACGCATCGCGGTGCTCGAGCAGGTAGCCCAGGCCACGGAAGGTGACGATGGCCACCGGGTGGCCGTCGAGCTTCTTGCGCAGGCGGTGGATGTAGATCTCGATGGCGTCGGGGCTGGCCTCCTCGTCAAGGCCGAACACCTGGGCCGCCAGCTGTTCCTTGCTCATCACCCGACCAGGGCGAGCGATCAGCGCCTCTAGCACGCTCTGCTCGCGCTGGGTCAAGGTCAGCGGCTCGCTGCCCAGGCTGAAGCGCCGGGTATCCAGGTCGTAGACCAGCGGGCCGCAGCGCTGCTGGCGCTCGCCACCAAGCACGCTGCGACGCAGCAGGGCCTTGACCCGCGCTTCCAGCTCGGTCAGCTCGAAGGGCTTGGCCAGGTAGTCGTCGGCGCCGAGGTTCAGGCCGTGCACGCGGTCCTTCACATCGCTGCGGGCGGTGAGCATCAGCACCGGCAGGGTCTTGCCGCGCCCGCGCAGACGCGCCAGCACCTCGAAACCGTCCAGCCGCGGCAGGCCGACATCCAGCACCGCCACGGCGTAGTCCTCGCTGGCCAAGGCCAGGTCGGCGGCCACGCCGTCATGCAGCACGTCCACGGTCAGGCCCTGGCTCTTGAGGGCCTGGGCCACGCTTTCGGCCAGTTGCAGATGGTCTTCGACCAGCAGCACACGCATCGGATTCTCCCTGTTCGGCTGGGCTTTTTGCGCGGAGTGTAACGCCGTGGCGGGCGCTGTGAAGCCCTCGCCGGAAACCTTTCACGCTGAAAGGTTAGCGAAAGGTTGGTTGCCTAGCATCGCACCACGGTCGCCCCGTGCGCCGCAAAAAGCACCAGCAAGGTGCAACACATAAGAACAATAAATGGAGTCACCGACGATGCTGTCCATGCAGCCGCAGGCGTTCGCGCCTATCCGTTCGTTCGCCGCCCGACCTTCCGCCCTCGCCAGCGCCTTCGCCCTTGCCGGTGTCGCGCCCATCAGCCAGGCCGCCTTCTTCGAAGACAGCACGGCCACCTTCGAAACCCGCAACATGTACTTCAACCGCGACTTCCGCGACGGCACCAGCGCGCAGCAATCCAAGCGCGACGAATGGGCCCAGGGGTTCATGCTCAATTTCGAGTCCGGCTACACCGAGGGCACCGTGGGCTTCGGCCTGGACGCGCTGGGCATGGTCGGGGTCAAGCTCGACTCCAGCAAGGACCGCACGGGCACGGGCCTGCTGCCCACCCACGACGACGGCAAGGCCGCCGACGAGTACTCCAAGCTGGGCCTCACCGGCAAGGTCAAGGTCTCGCAGACCGAGCTGAAGATCGGCACGCTGATCCCCGAACTGCCGACCCTGCAGCCCAACGACGGGCGCATCCTGCCGCAGACCTTCGAAGGCGGTCTGGTCACCTCGAAGGAGATCAAGGGCCTGACCTTCACCGGCGGGCGCCTGGAAAAGGCCAAGGACCGCGACGACAGCAACTGGGAAGACCTGGCCCTGAACAACAAGAACGGCCGCTTCGGCGGCACCTTCAGCGCCGACAACTTCGACATGGGCGGCCTGGACTACCAGTTCACCGATCGCATCACCGGCAGCTACCACTTCGCCCAGCTCGACGACATCTACCGCCAGCACTTCATCGGCCTGCTCGCCACCCAGCCCTGGGGCCCTGGCACCTTCGGCGCCGACCTGCGCCTGGCGATCAGCGACGACGCCGGCGCGGCCAAGGCCGGCAAGATCGACAACACCACCGTCAACGGCATGCTCAGCTATACCCTGGGCGGACACAAGGTCAGCGGCGCCTGGCAGCAGCTGTCCGGCGACAGCGCCTTCCCCTACGTCGATGGCGCCGACCCGTACCTGGTCAACTTCGTCCAGATCAACGACTTCGCAGGCAGAGACGAACGTTCCTGGCAGGCGCGCTACGACTACAACTTCGCCGCCCTCGGCATCCCCGGCCTGACCTTCATGACCCGCTACATCAGCGGCGACAACGTCAGCCGCGCCGCCGGTGGCGAGGGCAAGGAGTGGGAACGCAACACCGAACTGAAGTACGTGGTACAAAGCGGCCCGTTGAAGAACGTCGCCGTGCGCCTGCGCAACGCCACCTTCCGCTCCAACTTCACCCGCGACGCGGACGAGGTGCGGCTGCTGGTGAGCTACAGCGTGGCCCTGTGGTAACCCATAACAACAACGCTCACGGAGATAGACGATGACCTTTTCACTGCGCCGCCTCGTCCTGGCCACCGGTTGCCTGCTGCTGGCCGGCAACGCCCTGGCCGCCGAACCGAAACGCCCCGAATGCATCGCCCCGGCCTCGCCCGGCGGCGGTTTCGACCTGACCTGCAAGCTGGTGCAGAGCGCCCTGGTCAACGAGAAGATCCTCAGCAAGCCCATGCGCGTGACCTACATGCCCGGCGGCGTCGGCGCGGTGGCCTACAACGCCGTGGTCGCCCAGCGCCCGGCGGATGCCGGCACACTGGTGGCCTGGTCCAGCGGCTCGCTGCTGAACCTGGCCCAGGGCAAGTTCGGCCGCTTCGACGAGAACGCGGTGAAATGGCTCGCCGCGGTCGGCACCAGCTATGGCGCCATCGCGGTGAAGAGCGACTCGCCCTACAAGACCCTCGACGACCTGGTCGCGGCGCTGAAGAAAGACCCGAGCAAGGTGGTGATCGGCTCCGGCGGCACCGTCGGCAGCCAGGACTGGATGCAGACCGCGCTGATCGCCAAGGCCGCCGGGATCAACCCGCGCGACCTGCGCTACGTGGCACTTGAAGGCGGTGGCGAGATCGCCACCGCGCTGCTGGGCGGGCACATTCAGGTTGGCTCCACCGACATTTCCGACTCCATGCCGCACATCCAGAGCGGCAACATGCGCATCCTCGCGGTGTTCTCCGACAAGCGCCTGGACGAGCCGGAGATGAAGGACATCCCCACCGCCAAGGAGCAGGGCTACGACATCGTCTGGCCGGTGGTGCGCGGCTTCTACCTGGGGCCAAAGGTCAGCGACGAGGACTATGCCTGGTGGAAGGCTTCGTTCGACAAGCTGCTGGCGTCCGAGGACTTCGCCAAGCTGCGCGACCAGCGCGAACTGTTCCCGTTCGCCATGACCGGCGAGGAGCTGGACGGCTATGTGAAGAAACAGGTGGCGGACTACAAGGCGCTGGCCCGTGAGTTCGGGCTGATCCAGTAAGCCTCCCCCGCTCCTACAGGGGGCCGCGCCGTGTCGAACATTACCGAGGATTCTCCCATGATCCTGCAACGCCTCTTCGCCCTGGTCCTGCTGGCGGTATGCGCCGCCCTGGCAGTCATGGCCTGGCCCTATCAGGCCGCCTTCTCCTATGAACCGGTCGGCCCGCGCGCCTACCCACTATTGATGCTCGGCCTGATGAGCCTGGGCCTGCTGTACCTGGCGATCCGCCCCACGCCCATCGTACGCAAGGACGACGAACCGGAGCTGGACCGCGAGACCCTGATCAAGATCGCCGCCTGCGTCGGCCTGCTGATCGTCTTCGCCAGCACCTTCGAAGCCCTGGGCTTCATCCTCAGCGCCATCCTGGCCGGCGTGCCCATGGCCCGCCTTTATGGTGGCCGCTGGCTGCACAGCGCCCTCGTGGTGGTGGGCATGAGCCTGTTCCTCTACTGGCTGTTCGACCGCGTGATGGACGTGCCCCTGCCCCTCGGCCTGCTCGACGTACTGGAGAACTGACATATGGATACCTTGAGCTACCTGGGCCAGGGCTTCGGCGTCGCCCTGAGCCCGTACAACCTGGTCACCGCCCTGACCGGCACCCTGATCGGCACCGTGGTTGGGCTGCTGCCGGGCCTGGGCCCGATCAACGGGGTGGCCCTGCTGATCCCCATCGCCTTCGCCCTCGGCCTGCCGCCAGAGTCGGCGCTGATCCTGCTGGCCGCGGTGTACCTGGGCTGCGAATACGGTGGGCGGATCAGCTCGATCCTGCTGAACATCCCCGGCGAAGCCTCCACCGTGATGACCACCCTCGACGGCTACCCCATGGCCCGCCAGGGCCTGGCCGGCGTGGCCCTGTCGCTGTCGGCCTGGAGTTCGTTCATCGGCGCCTTCATCGCCACCTGCGGCATGGTGCTGTTCGCCCCGCTGCTGGCGAAATGGGCGATCGCCTTCGGGCCGGCGGAGTACTTCGTGCTGATGGTGTTCGCCATCGTCGCCCTCGGCGGCATGGCCGGCGACAAGCCGCTGAAAACCTTTATCGCCGCGCTGATCGGCCTGTTCCTCTCGGCGGTGGGCATCGACGCCAACAGCGGCGTGTACCGTTTCACCGGCGACAGCGTGCACCTGGCCGATGGCATCCAGTTCGTGGTGCTGGTGCTGGGCCTGTTCTCCATCAGCGAGATCCTCCTGCTGCTGGAAAAGACCCACCACGGTCATGTGGCGGTCAAGGCCACCGGGCGCATGCTGTTCAACCTCAAGGAAGCGGCCTCGGTGTTCTTCGTCAACATCCGTTGCGGCCTGCTGGGCTTCTTCATGGGCGTGTTGCCGGGTGCCGGCGCGACCCTGGCCAGTGCCGTGGCCTATATGACCGAAAAACGCATCGCCGGCGACAAAGGCAAGTTCGGCAAGGGCGACGCCCGTGGCCTGGCCGCGCCTGAAACCGCCATCGGCGCTTCCTGCTGCGGCGCCCTGGTGCCGATGCTGACCCTCGGCGTGCCCGGCTCGGGTACCACCGCAGTGATGATCGGCGCGCTGACCCTGTACAACATCACCCCCGGCCCGCTGCTGTTCGAGCAACAGCCGGACATCGTCTGGGGGCTGATCGCCTCGCTGTTCATCGCCAACCTCATGCTGATCATCCTCAACGTGCCGATGATCCGTGTGTTCACCCGCATCCTCGCCGTGCCGAACTGGGCGCTGGTGCCGGTGATCGCGATCATCACCGCGATCGGCGTGTACGCGGTGCATGCCACCACCTTCGACCTGTTCCTGATGGTCGGTATCGGCATCATGGGCTACATCCTGCGCAAGCTGGACTTCCCGCTTTCGCCGATCCTGCTGGGCTTCATCCTCGGCGGGCTGATGGAACAGAACCTGCGCCGCGCGCTGTCGATCTCCAACGGTGAACTGGGCATCCTCTGGTCGAGCCCGATCAGCATGGGTGTGTGGGTGCTGGTGGTGTGCATGCTGAGCCTGCCGCTGCTGCGCAGCTGGCGCAAACGTGCCCTGCAACGCCGGGCCATGGCCGATGCCTGATCGCTCGGTGCCACTGTTCTGGGCCACCGGACTGGTCGGCCTTGCCGGCGGATTTCTCGCCAGCAAGGTCGGCTGGCCCTTGCCGTGGATGATCGGCTCGTTGCTGGCGATCATCCTGGTGCGCTGCCTTACCCCCTGGCAACTCAGTGAAATCCCCAATGGTCGCAAATGCGGGCAATGGATCATCGGCATCGGCATCGGCCTGCACTTCACCCCGGCGGTGATCGAACAGGTGGCCAGTCACTTCGCGCTGATCTTCTTCGGCGCGCTGTTCACCACCCTCTCCAGCGTGATCAGCGTGTGGCTGTTGCGGCGCACCGGTGAGGACCGCGCCACGGCGTTCTTCGCCAGCATGCCGGGCGGTTCGGGCGAGATGGTCAACCTCGGCGCGCGCAACGGCGCGGTGCTCAGCCAGGTGGCCGCGGCGCAGAGCCTGCGGGTGCTGGCGGTGGTGCTGTGCGTGCCGGCGCTGTTCAAGTTGCTGCTTGGCGATGGCGCGCCGCTGAACCATGCCGGCAGCGTGAGCTGGGGCTGGCTGGTATTGATCGCGCCGCTGGGGGTGCTGATGGCGCTGCTCTGGCAGCGTCTGCGCCAGCCCAACCCCTGGTTGTTCGGACCGTTGCTGGTGGCAGCCAGCGTGAGCCTGGCGGGCAACCTGCAGATCGGCCTGCCCAACGGCGCCAGCCAGATCGGCCAGTGGCTGATCGGCAGCGGCCTGGCCTGTCACTTCAACCGCGCATTCTTCCGCCGGGCGCCGTCGTTCCTTGGCCGGACATTGCTGGCCACGGCACTGTGCATGCTGATCGCCGCAGGCGCGGCCTGGGCGTTGAGCCTGCTGACGCACCTGGACCTGCGCTCGCTGACGCTGGGGATGATGCCCGGGGGCATCGCCGAGATGAGCCTGACGGCGGAGACCCTGCAACTGTCCGTGCCGCTGGTGACGGCGCTGCAGGTGATGAGGCTGTTGTTCGTGCTGTTCCTGGCCGAGCCGTTGTTCAGGCGCTGGGCCAGGACATGAAATCAAAGGGCCGCGAAGCGGCCCTATGATTTCATGTCACAACGGCGGCAACGCCCAATCGATCGGCGCCATCCCGCGTTGCTCCAGGAAGCTGTTGGTACGGCTGAAATGCCCGCAACCAAAGAACCCACGGTAAGCCGACAGCGGCGAGGGATGCACCGACTTGAGCACCAGGTGCTTGCTGGCATCGATCAGCTTCTGCTTGCTCTGCGCATGGGAGCCCCACAGCAGGAACACCACGTTCGGGCACTGCTCGCTGACCACCTGGATGATCCGGTCGGTGAAGAACTCCCAACCTCTCTTCGCGTGGGACGCGGCATTGGCACGCTCCACGGTCATGGTGGTGTTGAGCAGCAGCACGCCCTGCTCGGCCCAGCTCTGCAGATAGCCATGCGCGGGGATCGGCAGGTTGAGATCGCGCTGCAGCTCTTTGTAGATATTGACCAGCGATGGCGGCGTGGGGATACCCGGCTGCACCGAGAAGCACAGGCCATGGGCCTGGCCGGGACCGTGGTATGGGTCCTGGCCGAGGATGACCACCTTGACCTGCTCCAGCGGTGTGGAATTCAGGGCGTTGAAGATCAGCGGCCCAGGCGGGTAGATCTCCTTGCCGGCGGCGTGCTCCGCACGCAGGAACTCGCGCAGCTGCTGCATGTAGGGCTGGTCGAACTCGGCGCGCAACGCGGCCTTCCAGCTGGGTTCGAGTTTGATGCGATCGTCGTCGGTCATGGGGGCATCCAAAAGCAAAGTGCCGCGACACTAGGAAAGCCGGGCCGGCTTGTCAATCGATCCGACCGACGACCGGCAGCTTCGCCGCGGCAGGCCATACTGAGGGGATGACCTGCGCGAGGTAGTCCATGTCCATTCAATGCGAGGTACTGACCGGCGCCGACGGCGCCCGTATCGGCATCGCCACCCTGGATGCGCCCAAGGCGCTCAACGCCCTGACGCTGCCCATGATCGAGGTGCTCGACGAACGGCTGCGCGCCTGGGCCAGCGACCCCGGGATCGTCTGCGTGCTGCTGCGCGGCAACGGGCCGAAGGCCTTCTGTGCCGGCGGCGATGTCCGCGCCCTGGTCGAGGCCTGCCGCCAACACCCCGGCAGCGTGCCGCCGCTGGCCGCTGCGTTTTTCGCCAGCGAGTACCGCCTCGACCACCGCCTGCATACCTACCCCAAACCCTTGTTGTGCTGGGGCCACGGCCATGTGCTGGGCGGCGGCATGGGCCTGCTGCAAGGCGCCGCGGTGCGTATCGTCACCCCCAGCAGCCGCCTGGCCATGCCGGAAATCAGCATCGGCCTGTACCCGGACGTCGGCGCCAGCTGGTTCCTCGCCCGACTGCCGGGCAAGCTCGGCCTGTTCCTGGGGCTCACCGGCGCCCCGCTCAATGCCCGTGACGCACTGGACCTGAACCTGGCCGATCGCTTCCTGGGCGAGCACCAGCAGGAGGCGCTGATCGAGGAACTGCTGCAATTGAACTGGCAGGAGCAGACCACCCTGCAGCTCAACAGCCTGCTCAAGGCCGAGCAGCACCGCGCCTGCGCCGAACTGCCGCAAGGCCAGTGGCTGGCGCGCCGCGGCGTGATCGACGAAGTGCTCGACGTGGCCGACCCGGTAGCGGCCTGGCGGGCCCTGGCCGGCCTGGCCACGCACGCCGATCCCGTGCTGGCGGCGGCCGGCCAACGCCTGCACGAGGGCTGCCCGCTGACGGCGCACCTGGTGTGGGAGCAGATCCGTCGGGCGCGGCACCTTTCGCTGGCGCAGGTATTCCAGATGGAATACACCCTGAGCCTGAACTGCTGCCGTCACCCGGAGTTCAGCGAGGGGGTGCGCGCCCGTCTGTTGGACAAGGACAACACCCCGCACTGGCACTGGCCGGATGTGGCGCAGGTGCCGGCGGCGGTGGTGGAGGCGCATTTCAGCAAGGTCTGGGAGGGGCGGCATCCGTTGGCGGAACTGGGATGACGTCAGTGCCCTGTCACCGCGACCAGCCCCGCTCGCCACCGCGGCCCACATCGGGTCGACGGTCACGGTTGCCCTGCCCGTTGGAGTGCCAGCGATCGCCCCGACGGTCGTCATTGCGGTAGTCGTGGCGGTCGCGATCCCGACCGTAGTCGTAGCGCTGGCGGTTGCCGTAGTCATAACGCGGATTCCCGTGCCAGCGCGGTTGCATGCCGGGCGCCGGATAAGGGCGGTACTGTGGCACCGGCGCCGGCCCGTAGTAACGCGGCGCAGGCTGGTAGTAGTAGCGGGTCTGCGGTACCACGTAATAGCGGTCCTGGCGGTAATAGCCTGGGTAAACGTAGCGATCGCTGGTGTAGTAGTCGCTGCGGTAGTAGCCACCGCTCTCGTAGTAAGGGGCGCAGGCGGAGGTCAGCAGTCCGAGCAGGACGACGAGCAGGATTCGTGGGTACATGGCGGCCTCCTGGACCGCAGGGGTGCCCGGCACAGCGACGCTGGCGGGCGTCGACGACAAGCAGTTGGTCGACACAGGATAAGACCGTGGCAACAGGGTTCAGTGCCATTTGCGCAACAAATTGAAACAGGTCCTATAACCCTGAAAAACATGCAGTCATTTTTCGGTCATCTCACTAGAATGTGGCCACCGGCACACTTCACGGGAAGATCATGCCTTCGCCTTCCGCCCTGTTCTCGCAACGCTCGCTGCTCGTCGCCCTGCTGCTGCTGCTGGCCGGCGGCTTCCTGGCCACCTCGCTGCTCGGCTACTACGCCTCGCGCGGGGCGATCCGCGACGGCATCGTCAACACCGAGTTGCCGCTGACCTCCGACACCGTCTACTCCGAGATCCAGAAAGACCTGATCCGCCCGGTGCTGATCGCCTCGATGATGGCCCAGGACACCTTCCTGCGCGACTGGGTGCTGGCCGGCGAGCAGGACACCGGGCGCATCACCCGCTACCTGGGCGCCGTGATGGGCAGTCAGGCCACCTGCACCAGCTTCTTCGTCTCCGACCGCAGCCTCACCTACTACCAGGCCAAGGGCGTGCTCAAGCAGGTGCGGGCCGACGCCTGGCGCGACGCCTGGTACTTCCGCCTGCGCCAGTCGGGCAAGCCCTATGAGATCAATGTCGATGTGGACATGGCCAACCAGGACAAACCCACCGTATTCATCAACCACCGCGTGCTCGATTATCAGCAGCGCTTCATCGGTGCCGCCGGCGTGGGCTTGAGCGTGGAGTCGGTGGTCCGACTGATCGACGAATACCAGCGACGCTACCAGCGCTCGGTGCTGTTCACCGACGCCGGTGGAAAGGTTTTGCTGACCGGCTCCGACGGTGGCCCCCATGGCCTGCGCGCCGGCCAGCAACTGGCCGACAGCAGCCAGTGGCACGACCTGCTGGCACGCATGCCGACACCGGCCAGCGGCAGTCACGAGTACACCGACAACGACGGCCACAGCCACTTTCTCAATGTGCGCCTGCTGCCGGAACTGGACTGGTACCTGCTGGTGGACAAGCGCGAAAGCGGCGCCCTGGACCGCATCCGCCAGTCGCTGTACCTGAACTTGGCTATTTGCGCCATGATTACCCTGGTAGTCCTGTCACTGCTCAATGCCATGATCAAGCGGCACCAGGACAACGCCGAGGCACTGGCCACCCTCGACAGCCTCACCGGCCTGCCCAATCGCCGCAGCTTTGACCTGCTGGCCGGCCAGGCGCTCATCGAAGCACAGCGTGACAGCGCGCCGCTGGTCGCCCTGCTGATCGACCTCGACCACTTCAAGACCCTCAACGACACCCATGGCCACCTGGCCGGCGACGAAGTGCTGCGCCAGTTCGCCAATGTGCTGCAGGGCAGCCTGCGCCAGTCCGATATACTGTGCCGCTGGGGCGGCGAGGAGTTCATCGTGCTGCTGCGCGAAGCCGAAGGCCGCCAGGCCATCGAGGTGGCGGAAAAGATCCGCCGGCGCACCGAGCAACTGACCTTCAGCCACGCCGACCAGCCTCTGCGCCTGACCGTGAGCATCGGCCTGTCCGCCCTGCGGCGCGACGACAGCCTGCACAGCCTGCTGACCCGGGCCGACCATGCGCTCTATCGTGCCAAACAAGGCGGACGCAACCGCGTCTGCAGCGAAATGCCCGGACCCGACCATGCCTGAACTTCAACGCTGCCCCGCCTGTGGCGCCCTCAACCAGTGCGGCCTGGCCGACCCGCGCAACGCCGCGCAAGGCTGCTGGTGCTTCGACGTGGCCATCGACCCGACGCTGATCGAGGCCCTGCCGGCCGAGCTGCGCGACAAGGCCTGCCTGTGCCCGCGCTGCGCGCAGGTGGACGCGCAGCTCAAGGCAGCGCCAGCGCGCACGATCCGCTAGACTGCGCGCCGATTTCCCGCAAGCGACCCGCCCCATGCGCCTCGACCGATTCCTCGGCAACCTGCCCTGCTACAACCGCCAGCAAGTGCGCCTGCTGCTGGCCCAGCGGCGCGTGCGCGTGGATGGCCTGCCGACCGGCGACCCGCTGCTGGAGGTGCGCGAGTTCAACCGCGTCGAGGTCGACGAGCAGCTGCACCAGGCCGGGCGTCCAGCGCGCTACCTGATGCTGCACAAGCCCGCCGGGTGCGTCAGCGCCACCCAGGATCCGCAGCACCGCACCGTGCTCGACCTGCTGCCGGCAGCGCTGCGCGATGACCTGCACATCGCCGGACGTCTGGACTACAACACCACCGGGCTGCTGATCCTGACCAACGATGGTCAGTGGTCGCGGCGCCTGACCCAGCCACGGACCAAGCAGCCCAAGACCTATCTGGTGCACACCGAGGACGAAATCGGTGCACATTACATCGATCGGTTCCGCGAAGGGTTCTACTTCGCCTTCGAAGACCTCACCACCCTGCCCGCGCAGCTGGACATCCTCGGCCCGCGCAGCGCGCGCCTGGTCATCGTCGAGGGCCGCTATCACCAGGTGAAGCGGATGTTCGGACACTTCCAGAACAAGGTCGTGGGACTGCATCGGGAAAGCATGGGGTCGATCACACTGGACCCGATATTGCATCCGGGAGAATTCAGGGCGCTGACCGCCGAGGAAATCGCCTCGGTCTGAACGAACTCGCCATTCGGCAGTTTCCCACGAAAGATTGCCTCAACGGCACTTGCGCGATCCCGGCCTCGCTGCTTGACTGCTAACTCGTCGGTCTGCATGTGACTCATTGGTCACAACCGCAGTCCAAGACGCCCTTTACCGGCCACCCGGGGTCTCGATGCCCTGGGGCACGGTAATCGCCCGCACAACAATACCGTCGTCTACAAGCGTCAAGGATCGACACAAGGGCCTACCGGTTTCAGTTCCAGGCGAATGCCTACCTGTCATAAAGCACGTGCACCCTAATGGCCTGTCCGGTCGATTCGGCGCCCAACCCGCCTGCCGATCGCACACGCCACCAGGTGACGCGAATACCCTTTTTGCGCCAGGAGTCGATGACATGAGGCCAGAAATCGCTGTACTTGATATCCAAGGGCAGTACCGGGTTTACACGGAGTTCCATCGCGCGGAAGGCGCCGAAAAGACGATCATCCTGATCAATGGCTCATTGGCCACCACGGCGTCCTTTGCACAGACAGTGCGCAACCTGCACCCACAGTTCAACGTGGTGCTGTACGACCAGCCCTACGCCGGCAAGTCCAAACCCCACAACCGCCATGAACGGTTGCTGACCAAGGAAGCCGAGGCACACATCCTGCTCGAGCTGATTGAACACTTCCGTGCCGACCACGTGATGTCGTTCTCCTGGGGCGGCGCCTGCACCCTGCTGGCGCTGGCGCACCAGCCGCGGCTGGTGAAGAAGGCCATCGTCAGCTCGTTCTCACCGGTGATCAACGAACCGATGCGCGACTACCTGGAGCGCGGTTGCCAGTACCTGGCCGCCTGCGACCGCTACCAGGTGGGCAACCTGGTCAACGACACCATCGGCAAGCACCTGCCGTCGCTGTTCAAGCGCTTCAACTACCGGCACGTCAGCAGCCTGGACAGCCACGAGTATGCGCAGATGCACTTCCACATCAACCAGGTGCTCGACCACGACCTGGAGCGGGCACTGAAGGCCGCGCGCAACATCGACATCCCGGTGCTGTTCATCAACGGTGACCGCGACGAGTACACCACCGTGGAGGATGCCCGCCAGTTCAGCCGGCATGTGGGGCGTAGCCACTTCAGCGTGATCCGCGGCGCCGGCCACTTCCTGGACATGGAGCACAAGACTGCCTGCGAGGATACCCGCAATGCGATGCTCGGTTTCCTCAAACCGGCGCTGCGCGAACCCCGCCACCGCTACACACAGGAAACGGGGCAGCATGCACTGGCCATCTGAGCGCATCGGCGTCCTGTAGCCCTCGACAGCCGCAGGCTACGGGCCGCCGACAGGCTTTTTTACAGCCTTGGGCTTCTCATTCAGGGAGGGTTCTGGTAAAAAGTCGTGCTTCGAAGCGGGTATAGTTTATTGGTAAAACTATAGCTTCCCAAGCTATTGAGGAGGGTTCGATTCCCTCTACCCGCTCCAACTCGCATTCCCCGCCCGACGTTCCAATAGCGTCGTCGCTGTCAAAAGGAGCCTCGGCTCCTTTTTTCGTTTCCAGTGTTCCTTTGTTGATCTGGCCCATGGCCATGGCCGCGCCGATTGGCTTGAATGCCCAGTGATTCGCGGTGCATAACCGCTACGCTTTGTGAAACATTTCCAAAGGACTGCGCATGTTTCTCTCCCGCTGGCTACCGGGCCTGGCCAACCTGTTGCACTACCGCCGCGAGTGGTTCCACGCAGACCTGCAAGCCGGCCTGTCGGTGGCCGCGATCCAGATCCCCATCGCCATCGCCTATGCGCAGATCGTCGGCCTGCCACCGCAGTACGGCTTGTACGCCTGCGTGCTGCCGATGATGGTCTATGCCCTGGTCGGCAGCTCACGCCAGTTGATGGTCGGCCCGGACGCCGCCACCTGCGCCATGATCGGCGGGGCCGTGGCGCCGCTGGCCATGGGTGATGCGCACCGCATCGCCGAGCTGTCGGTAATCGTCACCGTGCTGGTGGGCGTGATGCTGATCGCCGCCGGGGTGGCGCGGGCCGGTTTCATCGCCAGCTTCTTCTCGCGGCCGATCCTCATCGGCTACCTCAATGGCATCGGCCTGAGCCTGCTTGCCGGGCAGTTGTCGAAAGTGGTGGGCTTCAGGATCGAAGGCGATGGGTTCATCCTCAGCCTGATCAACTTCCTCCAGCGCCTGGGCGAGATCCACTGGTTGACCCTGGCCATCGGCCTGGCCGGGCTGGGCCTGCTGATCTGGCTGCCGCGACGCTACCCGCGGCTGCCGGCGGCACTGGTGACGGTGGTGGTGTTCACCGCCCTGGCCGGGTTGTTCGGTCTTGACCGTTATGGGGTGGCGATCCTCGGCCCGGTACCGGCGGGCATCCCGGAGCTGGCCTGGCCGCAGAGCACCCTGGCGGAAACCAAGAGCCTGCTGCGCGATGCCCTGGGTATCGCCACCATCAGTTTCTGCAGCGCAATGCTCACCGCCCGCAGCTTCGCCGCCCGCCACGGCTACGCGATCAACGCCAACCACGAGTTCCTCGCCCTGGGCGTGAGCAACCTGGCCGCCGGCATCTCCCAGGGCTTCGCCATCAGCGGCGCCGACTCGCGCACCGCGGTCAACGACATGGTCGGCGGCAAGAGCCAGCTGGTGGGCATCATCGCCGCCCTGGTGATCGCCTTGATCCTGCTGTTCTTCACCGCGCCCATGGCCTGGATCCCCCAGGCCGCGCTGGGCGCGGTGCTGCTGATGGCCGGCTGGGGGCTGATCGACGTGAAGTCGCTAAAGACCATCCGCAAGCTCAGCCGCTTCGAGTTCTGGCTGTGCCTGCTGACCACGGTCGGCGTGCTCGGCCTGGGCGTGTTGCCGGGCATCGTGTTCGCCGTGACCCTGGCCATCCTGCGCCTGCTCTACAGCATCTACCAGCCCACCGACGCCGTGCTTGGCTGGGTGCCGGGCATCGAAGGCCAGGTGGACGTGCGCCAGCACAAGGACGCCCGTACCGTGCCGGGCCTGGTGGTGTACCGCTTCGACGACGCGATCCTGTTCTTCAACGCCGACTACTTCAAGATGCGCCTGCTCGAGGCCGTGCAAGGCGTGGAGAAACCCCAGGTGGTGCTGTTCGACGCAGAAGCCGTGACCAACATCGACGTCAGTGGCGTGGCAGCCTTGCGCGAAGTCCGCGACACCCTCGCCGCCCAGGGTATTCATTTCGCCATCGCCCGTGCCCGTGGCACCTTCCTGCGCATGCTGGTGCGTTCCGGGATGGCCCGGGAGATGGAGGAAAAATTGCTGTTCGGCTCGGTACGGGCGGGGATTCGGGCGTATCGGGTATGGCGCAACAGGGCTCGCCGGGAGGGTACCGCGGAGTGAGGGAGGGGACTACCCCCCCACGACGTCCCTTGAACGGGACGTGGGCTCGGTATCACGGCACAGCCTGTGTCCCCTGCCGATCATGTTGCCGTTCAGTAACCCAGCTTGCGCAGTAACTGGCCTTCGCTCTGTGGCATCGGTCGTTTATAGAAACGCATCAGCTCACCGGCACGGTTGGTGAAGATGCCATCGACGCCGGCCTTCATCGCCTTGTCGAAGTCCACCGCCTCGTCGAGGGTGTAGACGTGCACCAGCAGGCCTTTGTCATGACTGGCCTGGTTCATCCAGGGCTGAATCAGGTCGGAATAGCTCTGCTCGCCCAGGTGGGTGCGGATCGCCGAAGGGCCGGTGCCGATGGCGCCGCCGGCCTTGGCGTAGTCGAGCCAGCGCTCGAACTCGGCGCGGTCCTTGGGCTGCTGGCGGGCGTAGAAGGCCGACTTGTCCTGCTCGCCGGACTCGGCGAAGTCCTGCCCGGAGGCCGGTTCGATGCTGCCCTTGGCCACCCAAAGCAAGAGGATCTTCGGTACCTGCGGCATGGCTTCGTGCAGCAGCTTGAGGCTGTTGCGGTCGAAGGTCTGCAACACCACCCGGCCCGGCTTGTCGAGCCAGCCACGGGCTTCGAGGCGCTGCTTCAGATCTTGCTCGATGCCGGGGAACTGGGCCGGTTCCTTGGTCTCGATGTACAGGCCGGGGTGACGCTCGGGATTGCCTTCGGCGATGTCGATCACCTCGTCCAGGGTCAGGATGCGCTGGCCCTTGAACGCATCCCGGGCACGCTCGGGGTAGGCCTTGTTGAACCAGCTGCCGGCATCCAGCGCCTTGAGCTCGGCCAGGGTGAAGGCGCTGACCGGGCTGGCCTTGCGCTCCGGGTAACGTTCGGCGACGTCGCTGGTGCGCGCCAGCACATCGTCGTGGACCACCACCAGCACGCCATCGCGGGTGCGCTGCAGGTCCATTTCCAGGTAGTCGGCGCCCAGTTCACGGGCCAGCAGGTAGGCAGGGGTGGTGGACTCGGGCGCGTCGAACGAGGCGCCGCGGTGGGCGATCACGGCCGGGTGAGGGATGTCCTGGGCATTGGCAAGGTCCTTGCCATCAGTGGCATGGGCGGCAGTGCTCGCCAGCAGGGTGGCCAGGAGAAGGGTCTTGTACATGGGTAGTCCTTTGCAGATCGGGGCCGGCCTCTGGAAGCGCCGGCAAGGTCAACGGTGCAGTCCTTGAAGGCGCAAGCCTCGCACACTCTGCATGACATGCTAAAGTCCCTGGCGTTTCCGCCCCACCCAACGGACCACCCATGCCCGCACTCGACGCCCACCTGCCCTCCTGGGCCGACCTCAACCAGCGCCACCCCTGCACCGCCCTGCTGCTGGGCAACGGCGCAAGTCGCGCGCTGTGGAAGCCGTTCGGCTACTTCTCGTTGTTCGAGCAAGCCCAGCAGGTACGGCACAAGGCGCTGGGGGTGAGCGACCAGGCGCTGTTCAAGGCTTTGGGTAGCGAGCTGTTCGAGCCGGTGCTCAGCACCCTGAACACCACGGTACGGGCCAATGCCGCGCTGGCGATCAACTCCACCGCACCGCTGAACCGCTACTACTCGATCAAGGAGGCGCTGATCCACGCGGTGCGCGCCGTGCACCTGCCCTGGCCGCTGTTCCCCGCCGCGACGCGCACGGCCATCAACCAGGCGCTGCGCCAGTACCGTACCGTCTACACCAGCAACTACGACCTGATCCTGCCCTGGGCCGTGGCCCAGGATGCGCAAGGTTTTGCCAGCCTGTTCGACGAACAGGGTTTCTTCGATGTGCGCCGCAGCGAGGTAGAAGGCATCCGCGTGCTGCACCTGCATGGCGGCATGCACCTGCTTAAACTACCCGACGGCAGCACCCGCCAGCGCGGCGCGGAACAGGCCGAGCTGCTCGAAGGCTTCGCCGTCAACATCCCTGGCGAAGTGCCGCTGTTCGTCAACGAGAGCCGCAGTGACGACAAGCTACGCGCCATCCGCCACTCGGACTACCTGTCCTGGAGCCTGGGCCAGCTGGCCCGCGAACAGGGTGGCCTGTGCCTGTTCGGCCAACACCTGGATGCCAGCGACCAGCACCTGCTCGAGGCCATCCGTCAGGCACGGCGATGGCACTTGTCAATCGCCATCCGACCATTGAGCGAGGCGTCGATCATCAACCAGAAGCAACACTTTATCGACCGTTTCGCCGACCTTGACCAGGTTTCACTGCATTTCTTCGATTCAACCAGTCATCCCTTGGGGTTGGCTGAGCTGGCGATTGCCGTACCCGCCAGCCACGCTCGTCGGCATTGAATCGGTCACTTTGCAAATGTAAATAATTCTCGATAAGATCCGCACCCTTTCCTCCACGCCAGCCCGGAAAGCGTGCATGCAGCGCCCCAAGCCCGACCCTGTCGCCCACGGTTTCTATGCCGACATCCTGCATTTCCTGCGCAAGCGCATGAACAATGCCAGCGATGCCGCAGACATGACCCAGGATGTGTTCGCCCAGTGGCTGGGCTATCGGGACCGGGCCAAGGTGGAACAGCCGCGCGCGTTCCTGTTCCAGGTGGCGCGCAACCTGCTGAGCGACCATTGGCGACGGCAAAAAGTCCGCCACGCGGTTTTGGCCGACGACACCCTGCCCGAGGCCCATGACACGTCCGCCAATGACCCGCTGGATCACGCCCAGCAGCAGCAACGACTGAATCAATTGCGCCAGGTGCTCGCCGAACTCTCGCCGCGACGCCGCGAAGCCCTTATGCTCCACCGTTTCGAAGGCCTGACCCAGGCCCAGATCGCCGAACGCATGAACATTTCCGTCAGCATGGTCGAGAAGCACATCGCCGCCGCCCTGCTGCAATGCAAGCAACGCCTGGACAGTGACAACGGCACGGAGCAGTTCCCATGACCCCCACCGACGAGCTCGACCCGCGCCCGATCGACGCCCAGGCGGCGAGCTGGTTCAGCCGCAACCGCAACCAGCCGTCGCGCCAGGAGCGCAAGGCCTTCGCCCTGTGGATGCAGACGCCCGAGCACACCCGTGCCTATCGTCAGTTCGAACAGTTGTGGGATGACCTGGCCGCGCTCAAACAGGCCAACCGCCCCGTGCCCTTGCCGGTGCGCCGCACGCCACGCTGGCGCCCGGCCCTGGCAGCCGCGGCGGCCCTGCTCTGTGCGGTGCTGGCGGGCAATCTGGGGGCGGGCAGCACCGCCTTCAGCCAGTACATCGCCGCCGGCCAGGCCCTGCAGCCCCTGCAACTGCCCGACGGCAGCCAGCTCTTCGTCAACGCCCAGACTCGCCTGCGCCTGGACTTCAGCGCCGAGCGCCGACTGATCCATCTCGACCACGGCCAGTTGTACATCGAGGTGGCACCCGACAAGGAGCGCCCCCTGTTCGTCGACGCCGGCAGCGGCCAGGTGCGCGTGGTCGGTACCGGCTTCGACCTGCGCCGTGGCGAGCGCGAACTGGTGGTGGCGGTCGCCCACGGTCAGGTGGCGTTCGATACGCCGGGTGAGCGACAACCACCCGTGCTGCTCGGTGCCCGACAGGGCGTCACCTACGACCTGGCGCGCGGCAGCCTGACCCGCCACGAACTCGGTGAGCAGCAGGTCGCCGACTGGCGCGAAGGCCATGTGAGCTTCCGCAACCGCGAGCTGGCCAGCCTGGTCGACGAGCTCGGCCTGTATCGCCAGCAGCCGGTGGTGCTGGCCGATCCGGCGCTCGGCCGCTACAAGGTGTCCGGCAACCTCGACGTGCGCGATCCGGACGCCCTGCTCAATGCCCTGCCTGCGCTGTTGCCGGTCAAGACAACCTTGCTCGCCGATGGGCGCCTGCGCATCGAGCGGCGCTAAAAAATAATTTGAGAATTTTTATCATTCGCAGGTGAGGTTTTGTCGCAACGCCGCGTCTTCCTCCCCGCCTGCTGTTTGATGGCGGGCTTTTTCCGGCCTTTTGCCGTTTGGGGGAATCCATGTTGTCCGCGTTGCGTCCATTGCACTGCCTGCCTGCCCGACCCACCCTGCTGGCCCTGTGCCTGGCCATGAGCCTGGCCGCTGAAGCCGCGCCGGTACCCTTCGACCTGCCTGCACAACCGCTGGCCCGTTCGTTGAGTCAGCTGGCCCAGCAGGCCAAGGTCCAGTTGCTGTTCGACGAGGCCCTGCTCGGCAGCGCACAGGCACCGGCACTCAAGGGAGATTTCGAGGCCGAGGCGGCCATCGGGCGCCTGCTGGTGGGCAGCCGCTTCAGTGTCGTGCGCATGGGCAACACCTACGTGGTACGCCTGCGCGAGGACGCCCCGAGTGCCGACAACAGCATCCAGCTCGGCGCCTTGAGCATCGTCGGCGACGGCAAGCAGGTGGAGCCCGGCAACGTCGGACGCTCGACCCTCGACCAGGAACAGATCGACCGCTACCAACCGAACAACATCCCCAGCGTACTGGCCACCTTGCCCGGCGTGAACATGGGCGGCTCGGCCAAACCCGGCGGCCAGACCATCAACATCTGGGGCCTGGGCGACGCCGAAGACGTGCCGATGACCCTTGATGGCGCGCCCAAGAGCGGCTTCGAGCGTTACCAGCAAGGCACGGTCTTCATCGAGCCGGAACTGATCAAGCACATCGAGGTGGACAAGGGCCCACATTCGGTGAAGACCGGCAACGGCGGCTTCGGCGGCAGCGTCAACATGCAGACCAAGGACGCCGGCGACCTGCTGCAGGAAGGTCGCGACAGTGGCGCCATGCTCAAGTATGGCTACGCCAGCAACGACCATCAGCAGATCTACAGCTCGGCGCTGTTCGGCCGCAGCGATGACAGGCGCTTCGACGGCCTGGTCTATTACACCAAACGCGACGGCGGCAACCTGAAAATGGCCGACAACCTGCCGGACCCGAACAACCAGTGGCCGGTCAACCCCAAGCGCGTGCCCTACAGCGCCTTGGACCTGGACGGCATGCTGCTCAAGGGCAACGTCCACTTCACCGACGAGCACAGCCTGGGCCTTTCCTACTCGCGCTCCGAAACCGACCGCTGGACCACCTTCGCCGCCACCGCCTACCCGGCGCCACCCTCGGCCGCGGACATCAAGAAGTATGGCTACGAAGGCTCTCTCAAACGCTTCCTGGCCTATCGCACCACCATCGACACCACCTGGTCGGCCACCTACAAGTACCAGCCCATCGAGAATCCGTGGGTCGATTTGCAGGTGAAATACTCCGAGTCCGACACCAAGCAGACCGACGAGCGTGAAGCCACGGCGTTCTTCCAGCCGGCCACCGGTGGTCGCAAGATGGACACCGAGTACAAGGACCGCATGCTCGATGTGAAGAACACCAGCACCTTCCTTACTGGACCGCTGGAGCATGCGCTTACCGCTGGCGTACAGCTTCGTCGCCACGATCGCGACACGCAGATGTAGATGCCCGGCAAGACCTATGAAGTGCCCAAGTACAACTATGGCCACTACCAGCCCTACTTCATGCCCAGCGGCCAGGTCCACAGCCAGGGCTACTACCTGCAGGACGCCGTCACCCTGGGCAGCGTGACCATCACTCCGTCATTGCGCTATGACCACGTCACCAACGAGGGCAAGCCCAACCAGGCGCCCTACTACAACAACCCGGCCGCCGGCCACGACTACAGCGACAAGACCTACAGCGGCTGGTCGCCACGCCTGTCGCTGTTCTGGAAGGCCACCGAACAGACCGTGCTGTTTGCCGACTACAGCAAGACCTGGCGCGCCCCCGTGCTGGATGAGCAGTACGAGGTGCAAGGCGTGGGAAGCCGCACGTCCACCAGCCGCGACCTTGACCCGGAACGCATTACCGGCGTGCGCGTGGGCAGCATCAGTGATTTCTCCAACGTGTTTGTTCAGGGCGACAGCGCCCAGGTACGCACGACCTTGTTCCGCAACAAGATCACCGACGAGATCTTCAAGGCCACTGGCGTCGGCTGCCAGGAGCAACTGGTCACTGGCGGCAGCATCGCCAACACCTGCGGCGGTGGCCTGATGGGCAACTACCGCAACATCGGCGACGTGGAGTACAAGGGCTTCGAGATCGAGACGTTCTACGATTCCACCTACCTGTTCGGCGCGGTATCGTACGCCTGGATGGAAGGTCGCCATGAGGGCGCCTATACCAACCCTTGGGGCCCCGACGTATGGGCCAAGGATGTGCCGGCGCCGAAATGGATCACCACCCTGGGGGTCAAGATTCCTTCCTGGGACGCCCGTGTCGGCTGGACCGCACAGTTCGTCGGCGCCACCCGCCACCTGCCCAGTGACAAATACTTCGAGGGCCCGGCCAGCGCCCTCGGTGACCGCTACTACGACAACTTCGGCAACGAGAAGTACGAAATTCACGGCCTGTTCGCCAACTGGAAACCCCAACAGCCGTACCTCAAGGGCACCGAGGTCAACCTGACCGTGGACAACCTGTTCAACAAGGCAATCCGACCGGAATTGTCAGGCGAGAACGCCTATACCCAAGGGCGCAATGCCAAGATCAGCGTGACCCGGTTCTTCTGAATCTGTCCAACGGCGATGATGCAAAGGACTGCATCACCTGCCACTCGCCACCCGTTCCTGGGCCCTGGCGACATTCACCTGCATCGCCACGACAGCCAGTTCGTGAAGCGCCTGGCCCACGGCGTGGGTACCACGTTCCTGCATCCAGGCCAGGATGTCGGCCAGGTGCCAGAGCGAAAGGCTGCCGTCATGCACCGGGGCCGGGAAAGTGCGGTGATGCGTGAGCATGAGCTTGCGCATGTTCTGTCGGGACACCCCCACCAGCGTCGCCACATCGGTCAGGCCGACCAGGTCAGGACTGGCTTCGATCAGGCGGGCCTCCGGCAAGACCTGCCGGACATTCTCCAGGGCGCTGTGCACCGCTTCCCGCGCAGTCTTGCCCTCGCGGGAGAAAGCCAGGGCCAGGCGTCCGGGCTGACCGCTACCGACCACCGCGTCATCGCAACCGGCCTCTCCCAGAAGCTCGATCAGTGCATCGACGTCCACACCGTCGTGCAATTGGTACTTGAGGGTGAATTCGTACTCCATCACTTTCGCTCCACTGGCTGTTTGACGATTCCGCGCATCGATGTGCAGTTGTCCACGACCCGGCGCAACTGGCGAGCGAAGGTGCCCGGATTTCTGGGTGTGCTCCACACGCTGGTGATGCAGAACTCGCCACAGCGGCATTCGCGGTCGTTGTTGGGGCAATAGATCCGCCCCCAGCAGTGGCCGTCCCGCACCGTGACTTTCCAGCCCTGCGCCTCAGCGTGTGCCAAGGACTGCTCGACTTCCTTGTTTGGATGGAGGGGACGGGCCATCGATTGAGCTCCAGTATGGGCATGGGAAGAAGGTTGTCAAGTGACAACCCAGTAACGCCGACGGGCGTCACCACAAGCCAGACTAGGTGCCAGGAAGGCTGCAACAGACTCAGAAAAGCTCTTTCGGAAACGGCCTAACCGAAACGGGGAAGGTGCTGTAGGTCCAGGCGAGGTCGATCACCCAGCGATCAGGCCATCCGCCTGCAGCAGGGTTTCCAGGCAATGCTCGCGTACCCCATAGAACGCCTTGAGCTCGGCGATCTTCTCCAGCAGCGCCGCATTGTCCTGGGGCTGTCGGCGCTTGACCGCAAGAATCATCTTGTTCTTGTTGGTGTGCTCGAGCGAGATGAATTCGAACACCTTGGTCTCGTAGCCACAGGCCTCAAGATAGAGTGCCCGCAGGCTGTCGGTGAGCATTTCAGCCTGCTGCCCCAGGTGCAGCCCGTATTGCAGCATCGGTTGCAACAGGCCGGGGCTGCGCAGTTGCGGACGAACCTGCTTGTGGCAACACGGCGAGCACATGATGATCGCGGCCTTGCAGCGAATGCCGGTATGGATGGCGTAGTCGGTGGCAATGTCGCAGGCATGCAGGGCGATCATCACGTCGATGGCTTCAGGCACCACGCTGCGCACATCACCGCATTCGAACACCAGGCCCGGATGCTCCAGGCGAGCGGCGGCGGCGTTGCACAGCTCGACCATGTCCGCGCGCAATTCGACACCGGTGACCTGCGCCTCACGCCCTAGGGTATTGCGCAGGTAATCGTGCATGGCGAAGGTCAAGTAGCCCTTGCCCGAGCCGAAGTCGGCGACCTTGAGCGTCTGTTGCGCACTCACCGGCGCGCTGCTCAAGGCATGGTCGAAGACTTCGATGAACTTGTTGATCTGCTTCCACTTGCGCGACATCGAGGGGATCAGCGCACCTTGACCGTCGGTCACCCCCAGGTCGCGCAGGAACGGTCGCGACAGTTCCAGGTAGCGCTTCTTTTCGCGGTCGTGCCCGCCAGCCCCGGTCTCGCGTGGCGTCGGCTGGGCCAGGTGGCGGCGCAGCATCGGCTTGCCCTTCTTGCTGAATTCCAGTTGCACCTCGCCGGCGGCGGTGAACAGGTGCGCGTTGCGAAAGCTTTCCGGCAGCAGCTCGGTCACCAGTGCCAGCGCCGGGTCCAGCCCCAGGTTGCGGGTGATGTCGCGGGTCTGATGACGGTAGACCAGCGACAGGCAGGCCTGCCCCTTGATCTGCACCGGTTTGGCGATGATCCGCTGCAGGGTCTGGTCGGCGCCGACATGGCGGGCCAGCACCAGCTTGCTCAGGCTGCCATCGGCCAGGGCGTCGGCGAGCAGGTTCAGGAACTGGGCACGCGCGTCCGGCGCGGTGGGGGCTGAAGAAGGGGACGACATGGGAACGGGTGCCTCGGAATGCGGGGGCGCAATGCGCAATGCCCGGCATTCTACGTCGATGGTGATCCTCACGAAACCAGCACCCGGCGGAATGCACCGGCTTCACCGGTGTTTGCGGGGCAAGCCCGCTGCGACTCGCCTCCGGTCTGATCAGACTCAGTCGAGAATCACCAGGCGGTTGGGCAGCTCGTTGCGCGCATGGGTGGGCGGCACGTGTTCGCTGAGCAGCTCGCCGCAGGCCTCGATGCATTCGACGAAACCCTGCAGGGTATGACCCAGGCGCACCTGCTCGGTGAAGCGGGCAACAATCGCCTCGCGTGCCTGCTCCGGCAGGTGTCGGGCAATGCCTTCGTCAACCAGGATCTCGACATGACGCTCGGCTTCGCTGACGAAGATCAACACCCCGGTGGCACCGGCGGTACGCTGCAGATTGAGTTCAAGAAACTGCTGGCGGGCCAGGCCCGAGGCACGTCGGCGCCGCAGCACCGACGGCACCACCCAGGCCGCCAGACGTGGATGGCGCAGCAGCAGGCACAGGCTGATGAAGGTCAGCATCTGCGCCAGCAGCAGGCCATTGACGCCGATACCGCCCAGCCACAGGTGCAATGCGCCGGGGATCAGCAAGGCCAGCAGGGCGGCCCAGAGTAACGGCAGGTAGGGAAAGTCGTCGGCGCGGCGGGCCAGCACGGTCACCAGCTCCGCATCGGTACGCCGCTCGGCGCGGGCGATCGCCTCGGCGATCTGGCGCTGTTCGTATTCGGTCATGCCATCGTCTCTCGAGCGTTCTTATCGTTGTTATCCCGGCAATCGGGTGGGCGTGAGTGTATCTCAACAAGCGCTTCATATAAGGCATAATCCGCGACTGCGCTGGATCATGGATGAATGATCCACAGAACCGCCAGCGGACGCGACAGCTACAAGCGTACGAAACGTCTCGACCAGCCGCTTATCACTCGACAACGGAATTGATGATGAAACTGTCTTTGCTGGGCCTGGCCATGGGCCTTGCCAGTCAGGCGGCCCTTGCCGCCCCCACCGCCGCGCCCCTGCAAGACAAGCAGGCGTTCATCGACCACCTGGTCGGCCAGATGACCGAGGCCGAGAAAATCGGCCAGTTGCGCCTGATCAGCATCGGCCCCGAGATGCCCCGCGACAAGATCCGCGAGGAAATCGCCGCCGGACGCATCGGTGGCACCTTCAACTCGCGCACCGCCCCCGAGAACCGGCCGATGCAGGACGCGGCCATGCGCAGCCGCCTGAAGATCCCGATGTTCTTCGCCTACGACACCATCCACGGCGAGCGCACCATTTTCCCGATCGGCTTGGGCCTTGCCTCGTCCTGGGACATGGATGCCATCGCCAAGGTCGGCCGCACCTCGGCCATCGAGGCCGCCGCCGATTCCCTGGACATGACCTTCGCGCCGATGGTCGATATCGCCCGCGACCCGCGCTGGGGCCGCACCAGCGAGGGCTTCGGCGAGGACACCTACCTGACCTCGAGGATCGGTCAGGTGATGGTCAAGTCGTTCCAGGGCTCGAGCCCGGCCAACGCCGACAGCATCATGGCTATCGTCAAGCACTTCGCCCTCTACGGCGCGGTCGAGGGCGGGCGCGACTACAACACGGTCGATATGAGCCTGCCGAAGATGTACAACGACTACTTGCCACCCTACCGCGCAGCGCTCGACGCCGGTGCCGGCGGGGTAATGGTCGCGCTGAACTCAATCAACGGCGTGCCGGCCACCTCCAACACCTGGCTGATGAACGACCTGCTGCGCAAGGAGTGGGGCTTCAAGGGTGTGACCATCAGCGACCACGGCGCCATCCAGGAACTGATCCGCCATGGCGTGGCCCGCGACGGCCGGGAAGCGGCCAAGCTGGCGATCAAGGCCGGCATCGACATGAGCATGAACGACACGCTCTACGGCGAAGAGCTGCCGGGGCTGCTGAAGTCCGGCGAAGTCAGCCAGGCCGAGCTGGACCAGGCAGTGCGCGAAGTGCTGGGCGCCAAGTACGACATGGGGCTGTTCAAGGACCCCTATGTACGCATTCCCAAGGCCGATACCGACCTGAAGGACTATTACGCCGAAGACCGCCTGCACCGTGACGCCGCTCGCGACGTGGCACGCCGTGGCCTGGTGCTGCTGGAAAACCGCGAGCAGACCCTGCCGCTGAAGAAGTCCGGCACCATCGCCCTGGTCGGCCCCCTGGCCGACGCGCCGATCGACATGATGGGCAGCTGGGCCGCTGACGGTAAACCGCAGCATTCGGTCACCGTGCGCGAGGGGCTGCGCCGCGCAGTCGAAGGCAAGGCCAAACTGGTCTACGCCAAGGGTTCGAACGTGACCGGCGACAAGGCCATGTTCGACTACCTGAACTTCCTCAACTTCGACGCGCCGGAAATCGTCGATGACCCACGTCCCGCCGCCGTGCTGATCGACGAAGCGGTCAAGGCGGCCAAGCAGGCGGATGTGGTGGTGGCCGTGGTCGGCGAGTCCCGTGGCATGTCCCACGAATCGTCGAGCCGTACCACCCTGGAAATCCCAGCGGTACAACGTGACCTGATCAAGGCGCTGAAGGCCACCGGCAAGCCCCTGGTGCTGGTGCTGATGAACGGCCGCCCGCTGTCGATCGCCTGGGAGCGCGAACAGGCCGATGCCATCCTCGAGACTTGGTTCAGCGGTACCGAGGGCGGCAACGCCATCGCCGACGTGCTGTTCGGCGACTACAACCCGTCCGGTCGCCTGGCCATCACCTTCCCGCGCTCGGTCGGGCAGATCCCGATGTACTACAACCACATGCGCATCGGCCGCCCGTTCACCCCGGGCAAGCCGGGCAACTACACCTCGCAGTACTTCGAGGAGCCGAACGGCCCGCTGTACCCGTTCGGCTACGGCCTGAGCTACACCCGTTTCGAGCTGTCGGGGCTGGCGCTGTCGCAGAAGGCACTCAAGCGTGGCGACACCCTGCAGGCCAAGGTGACGGTGAAGAACACCGGCAAGCGTGACGGCGAGACCGTGGTGCAGCTGTATATCCAGGACCAGAGCGCGTCGATGAGCCGCCCGGTCAAGGAATTGAAGAACTTCCAGAAACTGATGCTCAAGGCAGGCGAAGCGCGAACCTTGACCTTCGACATCAGTGAGCAGGACCTGAAGTTCTACAATGGCCAACTGCAGCACGTCGCCGAGGCTGGCCAGTTCAATGTCCAGATCGGCCTCGACTCGCAGGCGGTACAGCAACAGAGCTTCGAGCTGCGTTAAGCAGGATCGGCCCCTTCGCGAGGCAAGCCGGCTTCCACAGGACCCTCTGCAATCCTGTGGGAGCGGGCTTGCCCCGCGATAAGGCTGGCACAGACAACCGAGATCCCGGATCCGCCCCATGCCCTCATCCTTCCGCGCCCTGCGCCTGGGTTTGATCATCCTGCTGATCCTGGTCGGCACCACCCTCAGCGCCGGCTGGGCCATGCACCAGGCCAAGCGCCAGGCCATGGAAACCGACGCCCGCCGGGCCAGCGAACAACTGGGGTTGTACGCCAACGCCCTGCACACTCTGATTGAGCGCTACCGCGCCCTGCCCGCAGTGCTGGCGCTGGATCCAGAGCTGATTGCAGCCCTGCGCGGCCCAGTCACCGAGCCGGTGCAGGACGCCCTGAACCGCAAGCTCGAACGCATCAACGGCGCCGCCAACTCCTCCACCCTGGAGCTGCTCGACCGCACGGGCCTGGCCATCGCCGCCAGCAACTGGCGCCTGCCGACCACCTATGTCGGTTCCAACTACGGCTTTCGCCCCTATTTCAAGCAGACCCGCAGCCAGGGCAGCGGCCGCTTCTACGCGGTCGGCGTGACCAGCGGCGTGCCGGGCTACTTCCTGTCCAGCGCGGTAGACGACGAACACGGCCGCTTCCTCGGCGCCATGGTGGTCAAGCTGGAGTTCCCGGAGCTCGAGCGCGAGTGGCGCCAAGGCAGCGATATCCTGCTGGTCAGCGATGCCCGCGGCATCACTTTCATCGCCAATCAGGACGGTTGGCGCTACCGTGAGCTGCAACCGCTGTCCGGCGCCGACCGCGCCGAGCTGGCCGAAACCCGCCAGTATGACAAGCAACCGCTGGTGCCCCTGCAGCACCAGGTCCTGACCCGCTTCACCGACACCAGCCACCTGACCCGCGTCCAGGGCCCGGATGGCACCGCCGAGTACCTGTGGGAGCGCCTGCCGCTGGAGGCCGAAGGCTGGACCCTGCACCTGCTGCGCAAGCCACAGGTCGCCGAGGACGGGCGCAACGCCGCCCTCGCCGCCGCGGCCATCTGGCTGAGCCTGGTGTTCGCCGCACTGTTCGTCAGCCAGCGCCTGCGCCTGGCCCGACTGCGCCAACGCAGCCGACAAGAGCTCAAGCGCCTGGTCGAAGAGCGCACCCGCGAGCTGCATACCGCCCAGGAAGGCCTGGTGCAGTCAGCCAAGCTGGCGGCGCTGGGGCAGATGTCGGCAGCCCTGGCCCATGAAATCAACCAGCCGCTGACCACCCAGCGCATGCAATTGGAAACCCTGCGCCTGCTGCTCGACCATGGCCGCCATGACGAAGCGCGCCAGGCCTTGGAGCCTCTGGAGCAGATGCTGAGCCGCATGGCCGCGCTCACCGGCCACCTGAAGACCTTCGCCCGCAACAGCCCCGGCGGCCTGCGCGAGCGCCTGGACCTGGCCACGGTGGTCGACCAGGCGCTGCACCTGCTGGACACTCGCATCCGTGCCGAAGGCGTCGAAGTGGCGCTGTACCTGGCACGCCCGGCCTGGGTCCGCGGCGACGCGATCCGCCTGGAGCAGGTGCTGATCAACCTGCTGCGCAACGCCATCGACGCCATGGCCGACAAGCGTTACAAACGCCTGGAGATCCGCATCGAGGCCGACGATGCGCAGTGGCGCCTGAGCGTGCTTGATTCCGGTGGTGGTATCCTCGACTGCGACCTGGACCGGGTCTTCGATCCGTTCTTCACCACCAAGCCGGTCGGTGAGGGGCTGGGGCTGGGCCTGGCCATCTCCTATGGCATCGTCATCGACGCCGGTGGTCGCCTGCAGGTCGAGAACCTGCCGGGCGGTGCCCGCTTCAGCCTCACCCTGCCGCGCGACCTGGAGCCTGTATGTTGAATTCGGTGATCGTCGTCGACGACGAAGCGAGCATCCGCACCGCGGTGGAACAGTGGCTGAGCCTGTCGGGCTTCAACGTGCAGTTGTTCGCCCGCGCCGAGGACTGCCTGGACAGGCTCGAGCCGCACTTCCCCGGGGTGATCCTCAGCGACGTGCGCATGCCCGGTATGTCCGGCTTGCAGCTGCTCGAACGGTTGCAGGCAAGCGATCCCGACCTGCCGGTGATCCTGCTCACCGGCCATGGCGACGTGCCCATGGCGGTGGAAGCCATGCGCAATGGCGCCTATGACTTCCTGGAGAAACCGTTCACCCCGCAACACCTGATGGGCAGCCTGCGCCGGGCCCTGGAAAAGCGCCAGCTGGTCCTGGAGAACCGCCGCCTGCATGAACAGGCCGACCTCAAGGCACAACTGGAGAACACCCTGCTGGGCATGTCCCAAGGCTTGTTGCAACTGCGCCGTCAGGTGCTTGAGCTGGCCGGCCTGCCGGTCAACGTGCTGATTCGTGGTGAAACCGGCAGCGGCAAGGAGCGCGTGGCGCGCTGCCTGCACGACTTCGGCCCGCGCGCCGACAAGCCCTTCGTCGCCCTCAACTGCGCGGCCATTCCCGAGACGCTCTTCGAAGCCGAGCTGTTCGGCCATGAGAGCGGCGCATTCACCGGCGCCCAGGGCAAGCGTATCGGCAAGCTGGAGTACGCCAATGGCGGCACCGTGTTCCTCGACGAAATCGAGAGCATGCCGCTGGCCCAGCAGGCCAAGCTGCTGCGGGTGATCCAGGAGCACAAGCTCGAGCGACTGGGCGCCAACCAGAGCATCAGCGTCGACTTGCGCATCATTGCCGCAACCAAGCCGGACTTGCTGGAGGAAGCCCGCGCCGGGCGCTTTCGCGAAGACCTGGCCTACCGCCTGAACGTCGCCGAACTGAGACTGGCGCCCCTGCGCGAGCGGCGCGAGGACATCCCGTTGCTGTTCGAGCATTTCGCCCGCGCCGCCGCCGAACGCCTCGGACGCAGCGCCCCGCCGCTGACCGGCGTGCAACTGGCGCGCCTGCTGGCTCACGATTGGCCGGGCAATGTGCGCGAGCTGGCCAATGCCGCCGAACGGCATGCCTTGGGGCTGGGCTCGCCGGCCCTGGAGATCGAGTCCGGTGGGCAATCACTGGTCGAGCAGATGGAAGCGTTCGAGGCCCAGTGCCTGCGCGCGGCCCTGCGCCAGCACAAGGGTGAGATCAAGGGCGTGATGGAGGCCTTGCAACTGCCGCGGCGCACACTCAATGAAAAGATGCAGCGGCATGGGTTGGTGAGAGAGGACTTTCTTGAGCGCGAATGAGCGGATTATTGCTCAGTATTTCAGGCCAACAAGCGGAAAACCGCCTATCCGTTGCCGTTGTTTCACACCTCATCGCGGGGCAAGCCCGCTCCCACGAAGGTCCTTGAAACGCAGGCGGCACAGGCTTTGCGTGGGAGCGGGCTTGCCCCGCGATGCCCTCGAATGGATCACCACGCACTCATCTGGCACACCTCCTGCAAAACCCTTCTCAAGCTGCGCCTCGAGCGCGCTCCACAAAAACAACGAGAAGGTATCCCTGATGGATAACGCCAGCACTCTGCCCACCGGGGCGGCCGTTGCGCCCGCCGCGCAAAAGTCCACCGCCAACCGCCTCAAATCGATCTTCAGTGGTTCCATCGGCAACATGGTCGAATGGTACGACTGGTACGTCTACGCCGCATTCTCGCTGTACTTCGCCAAGGCCTTCTTCCCCGCCGGCGACACCACCGCCCAACTGCTCAACACCGCCGCGATCTTCGCCGTGGGCTTCCTCATGCGCCCGATAGGCGGCTGGCTGATGGGCCTGTACGCCGACCGCAAGGGCCGCAAGGCGGCACTGATGGCCTCTGTACTGCTGATGTGCGCAGGCTCCCTGGTCATCGCCCTGACGCCGGGCTACGAGACCATCGGCGTCGCCGCGCCGATCCTGCTGGTCATCGCCCGCCTGATGCAGGGCCTGTCGGTAGGTGGTGAGTACGGCACCTCGGCCACTTATCTCAGCGAGATGGCCAGCAAGGAACGCCGTGGCTTCTTCTCCAGTTTCCAGTACGTCACCCTGATCTCGGGCCAGCTCATCGCCCTGGCGGTGCTGATCGTCCTGCAGAACACCCTGACCACCGAGGAGCTGTATGCCTGGGGCTGGCGCGTACCGTTCGTGATCGGCGCGCTATGCGCGGTGGTCGCCCTGTACCTGCGCCGCGGCATGGAAGAGACCGCCTCCTTCACCAAGAAGGAAAAATCCAAGGAAAGCCTGATGCGTACCCTGCTGCGCCATCCCAAGGAGCTGATGACCGTGGTCGGTCTGACCATGGGCGGTACCCTGGCCTTCTACACCTACACCACCTACATGCAGAAATACCTGGTCAACACCGTGGGCATGAGCATCAGCGACTCGACCACCATCTCGGCGGCCACGCTGTTCCTGTTCATGTGCCTGCAGCCGGTGATCGGCGGGCTGTCCGACAAGATTGGCCGACGCCCTATCCTGATCGCCTTCGGCGTGCTCGGCACCCTCTTCACCGTGCCGATCCTCAGCACCCTGCACACCATCCAGACCTGGTGGGGCGCGTTCTTCCTGATCATGGCCGCGCTGATCATCGTCAGCGGCTACACCTCGATCAACGCCGTGGTGAAGGCCGAACTGTTCCCGACCGAAATCCGCGCCCTGGGCGTCGGCCTGCCGTACGCGCTGACCGTGTCGATCTTCGGCGGCACCGCCGAGTATGTGGCCCTGTGGTTCAAGAGCATCGGCATGGAGACCGGCTTCTACTGGTACGTCACCGCCTGCATCGCTTGCTCGCTGTTGGTGTACGCGACCATGAAGGACACCAAGCAGCATTCGCGGATCACCACCGACTGATCCCTCCTCGCAGAACTGAAAAGGGGCGCTGCGGATGACCGTGCGCCCCTTTTTAAGGATTGTGAGCCGAATAATAGCGCCATTCGGCTCACACAATGAGCCGAATGGCGCTATTATTCGGCTCATGAACCCAAAAGCGCATACGGCTGCCGACACCGTCTGGGTCTGGCAGCAGGCCGACTGGCCCGACTTTCGTTGGGACGCATCACAACTGGCAACCTTGCTCAGAGACTGCGTCCAGGCGCAGGGCTGCCTGCTGGGCAGAGCGGGGGCAGTGACCGAGGCCAATGCCAACCTCGATACGCTCGATACCCTGCTGCAGAACATTGTCACATCCTCGGCCATCGAGGGTGAGCAGCTCAATGTGGAGTCCGTCCGCTCTTCCCTGGCCCGCCGGCTCGGCATCGCGGAGCCGGGTACGACCACGACACGCAGCGAGGGCCTGGCCGAACTGATGGTGGATGCGGCCATGGGCTATGTTCGGCCACTGGATCAACAGCGCCTGTTCCTGTGGCACCGCTGGCTGTTTCCCGAACCTGACGATTCACTCGCACCGCCCCTGCCAGTCGGTGAATGGCGCGACGATGCTCCAATGCAAGTGGTATCGGGGCGTATCGACAAACCCAGGGTGCATTTCGAAGCACCGCCGCGTGCCGGCCTGGAGCAGCGGGTGCGGCAGTTCATCGACTGGTTTGAAAATAGCCGCAGCGATCGGCAACTCGACCCCCTGCTACGCGCGGGGCTCGCCCATTTCTGGTTCGTCACCTTGCACCCCTTCGCCGATGGCAACGGCCGCCTGGCGCGCGCCATCACAGACCTGGCATTGGCCCAGGGCGAGCAGCGTGCGGTCCGTTTCTACGCCATGTCCAGCAGCATCCTGGAAGACCGGGCAGGCTACTACGCAGTCCTTGAAAGCAGCCAGCGCGGCGACCTGGACGTCACACAATGGCTGGCCTGGTTCCTGTCCACCTTGCTGCGCAGCCTCCAGCAAGCGCTGGTGCGCATCGACCGGGTGCTGGCCAAGGCGCGCTTCTGGCTGATCCATCGTGACGATGGCTTGTTGCCCGAACAGGTCAAGGTGCTCAACCGCCTGCTCGATGGTGGGCCTCGCGGGTTCGAGGCCGGTATCAGCGCCAGCCAGTACCAGGCGGTGGCCAAGGTCTCCAAGGCCACGGCCACCCGGCACCTTGTCGACCTGCTGGACAAGCATTGCCTGGTTCGTCTGCCCGGCGGCGGGCGTAGCACCCGATACAGGGTGAATACCCAAGAGACCTGAGCAGGGCTGGTCAACGAGCGCCCTGAACAGCTCGCTCCCCGCTGTACCTCGCGTCACTGGTAACAGGTCGCTATCTCATGGAAAGCCGCTTCTTCCCTTAATTCCCAATTAACTGCCTGGGCCCATTCTGAAATGGCCCTGCCACTGACCTGCCCTTCCGAAACCGATGGGAACGGCGTTGGACGGTGGCTGGGGCGCCAATGGCAGCTTCCTGACATTACCCGCGCCACTATCAATCGATTTAATCGATTCTAATTTGCTATTTTTTGCGCTTTTTAATCAATTTAATGGGCGTAGCATTGAACCCATAGAAACAACAACCCCAAGCAACCCACCGGAGCAACGACCATGAAAAACCAACTGATCCTCACCCTCGCCCTCTCTGTTCTGGCCACTGGCGCCTTCGCCGAAGACGGTTTCGACCGTACCGGCGCCCACACCTTCGCTGCCGTACAGAGTCAGTCGGCCACCTACGCAGAAGATGGCTTCGATCGTACCGGCGGCCAGCGCTTCGCTGAAGATGGCTTTGATCGCACCGGCGGCCAGCGCTTCGCAGAAGACGGCTTCGATCGCACCGGCGGCCAGCGCTTCGCCGAAGACGGCTTTGATCGCACTGGCGGCCAGCGCTTCGCAGAAGACGGCTTCGACCGCACCAACGGCCACCGCATCAGCTGATCGCTGATGCGCGCTACCAGCCCGGCTTCGGCCGGGCTTGATTATTTGCAGCCGGGCCAAGCCTTGGCACACTAGGCGTCTTGTCCCCCACCAGGAAGGGCCTCGCGGCCTTGCGCAGATGTACTACTACGAACCCGCCAAAGGCCACGGCCTGCCCCACGACCCGTTCAACGCCATCGTCGGCCCACGGCCCATCGGCTGGATCTCCAGCCACGACCGCGAAGGCCGCCTGAACCTGGCGCCCTACAGCTTCTTCAACGCCTTCAACTACATCCCTCCGATCATCGGTTTCTGCAGCGTCGGGCGCAAAGACAGCCTGAACAACATCGAGCAGACCGGAGAGTTCGTCTGGAACCTGGCCACCCGTCCACTGGCGCAGCAGATGAACCAGAGCTGCGCCGCCGTGGCGGCGGATGTCGACGAGTTCGCGCTCAGCGGCCTCACCCCGACCGCCTCGAATGTGGTCAAGGTGCCGCGTGTCGGCGAAAGCCCGGTGAGTTTCGAATGCAAGGTCAGCCAGATCGTCCAGCTCAAGCGTGCGGACCAGGAGGTGGTGCCCAGCTGGCTGATCCTCGGCGAGGTGGTGGCGGTGCACATTGCCGAGCACCTGCTGAAAGACGGTATCTACGACACCGCCGCCGCCGAACCGATCCTGCGTGGCGGCGGCCCGGCCGACTACTTTGCGCTGGGCGAGCTGTTCAAGATGGCTCGGCCACAGGCCTGATCAGAAGATCAGCTCACCTTCCTCGCCCACGCCCTGCAGGCGTTCGAGTTCGGCACAAGCGGCCTCGTCGGCCGCGATCGCCGACTGGAACACCTGCCCGTCCAGCACTTTGTGAAAGCGCGGCGCGCCGCCCATGACCAGGGCCTTCACGGCAATCGCCGCGTGGTAGCCGCCGCCTTGTACCGGGACCATTGCCGAAACCGCTTCGAAGTGGGGGAATTCTCTACGTGCCATGTCGCTCTGCGCCTGTGTGATCGAGGGACGACATTTTACACGCTAGGCGAACGTATGCAGGTCGAGGCTGCTGACCACCTGCTCCTGCACCAGCTCACCAAATACGTCGAGGGTGGGCGAGGCGAAATAGCCACTCATCGCCTGCTGGTCGCACCAGCTGCCGCTGAGCAGCCACAGGTCGGCATCGACCTGCGAGCGCTGCACGCTGAAGCTCAGGCAGCCCGGCGCACGCCGCGACGGCTCGAGCAGGTCGCGCAGGCGCACGCCAAGTTCCGCGGATCGACCGTTGCTGGCGCGGATGAAAGCCAGGTGTGTGACCGGTTGCTGCTGGCTCATGAACGATCTCCTTGAAGCGCTACGGACGGGAAAACCAGGCTGCCAAGGTTAGGGGGTCGCCCACGCGGAACGTTAGGCCATTACTGCCGGCCGATTGCCTGATCCTGCAACGGAGCAGGATCAGGCAATCGATCTGCAGCTTTCGACTAGCGCCTGCCATTGCCCAAACCTATGCTGCGTCCGTCAGCAGAGGAATACCGCCATGAGTTCATCCACGTCCCTCGATCCGCTTCTGGAGCAGCAACGCCAGGAGCTGGCCGGACTGATCCGGCGTCACGCCCAAATCCCCCATGGCTCGGTGTCGGCCATCGAAGACCTGTACCTGACCCGCTACGAAGAGGATGTACGCGGCATGCCGGCCCTGGCACAACCGGCCTTGTGCATCCTGGCCCAGGGCAGCAAGACATTGTTCCTGGGCGACGAGCGCTATACCTACGACCCGCTGCACTACATGGTGGTCTCGGTGACGCTGCCCATTACCGGCGCCCTGCTCGAGGCCAGCCCGGAGAACCCCTGCCTGGGTTTGCGCCTGGATATCGACCCGGCACAGATCAGCCAGCTGATCGCCGAGAGCGGGCCGATACTGGTCCCCGGCCAGGCTTCCGGCCGTGGACTGTTCGTGGAGAAAAGCGATCCGCAGTTGCTCGACACGCTGCTGCGCCTGGTGCGCTTGCTCGACAGCCCGCGGGATATCGCCGTGCTCGCCCCACTGGTGCGCCGCGAGCTGATGTATCGCGTGCTGCGTGGCCCCCAGGGCTGGCGTCTGTGCGAGATCGCCCTGTCCAGCAGCCAGACCCACCGGGTATGCCAGGCCATCGCCTGGCTCAACCGGCATTACCAGGAGCCCTTGCGCATCGAGGACCTGGCACGCGAGGTCAACCTCAGCACCTCGACCCTGCACCACCGTTTCAAGGCGGTGACCTCGATGAGCCCGTTGCAGTACCAGAAGCAGCTGCGCCTGCAGGAGGCGCGGCGACTGATGCTCAATGACGGGCTGGAGGCCGCGGTGGCTGGCTACCGGGTGGGCTATGAAAGTCCGTCGCAGTTCAGCCGCGAGTACAGCCGCTTGTACGGAGCACCGCCGATTCGCGACGTGGCGCGCCTGCGCGCCAGCGCCAGCTGAAAAGAGACAAACATTGGACGACCGTAGGATCGGGCTTGCCCCGCGATCGACGGCAAAGCCCTCGCTACTGCGCTCAGGCTAGTACCGCCTGCTGCCACCGACCTTGATCCACCTGGATCAAGGTCGGTCCCTGACGCTCCACTGCCCGGCCCAACGCCGCCTGCAACTGCCCCACATCGCCCACGTCCTCTGCCTCGGCCCCCAGCGCCAGCGCCACGCCAATGAAGTCCGGGGTATGGATGTCCACGCCAACCGGCTCGATCGCCCGGTTGACCATGTACTTCTTGATTTCCTCGTACCCCTGGTTGTTCCACAGCAGCACGATCAGCGGCACCTGCGCCTCGACCGCGCTGGCCAGCTCGGGCAAGGTGAACTGCAACCCGCCGTCACCGATAAGGCACACCACCGGCGCGCGTTCGGCGGGCGACTCGGCGCTGCCCAACCAGGCGCCCATGGCGGCCGGCAACGCGTAGCCCAGCGTGCCGTAACCGGTCGAGGCATTGAACCAGCGGCGCGGCCTGGCCATGTCCAGGGTCAGGTTGCCGGTATAGACCGGCTGGGTCGAATCGCCCACCAGGATGGCGTCCGGCAGGGTTTGCAGGATGCTGGTCAGCAGGCGGGTCTGGCTCAGGGTCGGCTGGTCCCAACTGGCCGCGTTGTCCTGGCGCAGGCGGGCGGCCCGCGCCGCTCCCCAATCGCTATCACGCGGCGGTTGCGCCTGCAGGTTCAGGGCTACCAGCAGCGCTTCGGTGGCCTGGGCGGCATCGCCCACCAGGGCCAGTTCTGGCAGGTAATTGCGTACTGTCTGGTCAGGGTCGATATCGATCCGCAGCAGGCTGCCGGGAATCTCGAAACCGCCCTTGAAGGTCACGTCGTAGTCGGTTTCGGCCAGTTCGGTGCCGATGGCCAGCACCACGTCGGCCTCGGCCACCAGCGCGCGGGTGGCAGACAGGGTCTGGGTCGAACCGATCTGCAGCGGATGGTTGGCGGGCAACAACCCCTTGGCGTTGATGGTCAGCGCCACCGGCGCCTGCAGGTGCTCGGCCAGTCGCGCCAGCGCGGTGCCCGCCTCCAGCGCACCGCCACCGGCCAGGATCAGCGGACGCCGCGCCTTGGCCAGGCGCACGGCCATGCGCTGCACGGTCTGTGGCGCGGCGCCGGCACGGGTGGTACGCACCACGCGGCCCGGCAACAGGTGATCGGCGGGTTCCACCAGCACATCCAGCGGGATCTCGATATGCACAGGGCGAGGCCGGCCACCGTCGAACACGGCGAAGGCCCGGGCCAGCACCTCAGGCAGGTCATCGGCGCTCATCAGCGTGTGCGAGAACGCCGCCACCCCCGCTACCAGCCCGGCCTGGTTGGGCAGCTCATGCAGCTTGCCACGGCCGCCGCCCAGCTGGTTGCGCGATTGCACGCTGGAAATCACCAGCATCGGAATCGAGTCGGCATAGGCCTGGCCCATGGCGGTGGTGATGTTGGTCATGCCCGGGCCGGTGATGATGAAACACACGCCAGGCTTACCCCGGGTACGCGCGTAGCCATCGGCCATGAACCCGGCACCCTGCTCGTGGCGGGGGGTGATGTGACGGATCGAGGAAGCGGCCAGGCCGCGGTAGAGTTCCACGGTATGCACGCCGGGAATGCCAAAGACATGATCGACGCCATAGCCTTCGAGGAGTTTGACCAGCACTTCACCACAGGTTGCCATCATCGAGTACCCGATTCTTGTTAAGACCTGTGCTCATGGAAACAAGCGCCGACTACCGCCACAATGCAAAAAAACACATACTAGCCATGACCCCATATCATGGCTTGTCACAATGAAACGCCTGCCGCCCCTCCCCGCCCTGCACACCTTCCTGGTGACCGCCCAGCACTGCAACTTCACCCGCGCCGCGCACCATCTGCATATCACCCAAGGCGCGGTCAGCCGGCAGATCGCCGGGCTCGAGGAGCACCTGGGCTACGCATTGTTCCAGCGCCAGGCCCGAGGCCTGGCGCTGACCCGCGAAGGGCAGGACTGGCTGCCCCGGGTGCAGCAGATCTTTGCCCTGATCGAGCAAGGCGTGCGCGAGGTCGGCGGACGCAGCGCGACACTGCAGCTCAAAGCGCCGACCTGTGTGATGCGCTGGCTGCTGCCACGCTTGCTGGAATGGCAGGCACTGCGCCCAGATGTCCCGGTGGAGTTGACCACCACGGTGCAGCATGGCGTGGATTTTCGTCGCGAGGGCTTCGATGCGGCCGTGGTCTATGGCGCGGCGCCGAACCAGGGGCAGCAGGTACGCAAGCTGTTCGACGAACAACTGACGCCGGTCTGCGCGCCATCGGTGTCTAGCGGCCCCTTGCAGTTGCAGGACCTGGCACGGCAGATGCTGCTGCACCCCTCGCGGGACGAACATGACTGGCGGTTGTGGTTGCAGGCGGCCAATGCCGGGTTCGAGCCCCAGGGGCCGAAGCAGCATTTCGAGACGTTGGACATGGCCATGGCCATGGCCTCCCAAGGGACGGGGATCGCCATTGGCGATTTCTCGCTGATCGGCGACGACCTGCACGCAGGCCGGTTGTGCATGCCGTTCGAGCTGAAGGTGACGACCGGGAAGGGGTATTACCTGGTGACACCTTCGAAGACCATGCCCGCGGGGCTGGTCGAGTTGATGGAGTGGCTGCAGGCACGTGCCTCAAGCCTTGCACAATCCCTGTAGGAGCGGCCTTGTGTCGCGAAAGGGGCGCGCAGCGGCCCCAGGATCGTGGCCATGGCATAGATCGCCGGGGCCGCTTGCGGGTGCTTTCGCGACACAAGGCCGCTCCTTGTACCGTGCGACTCAGTAACCGACTGTGAACCTTGCCCGCGAGTGTGCCGGCTTTTCCAGCTCGTCGAGCATGGCGATGGCGTAATCGGCAAAGGTGATCCAGCTCTTGCCGTCTGCGCCGATCAGCAAGTGGTCCTTGCCCAGGGTGTAGTGCCCGCTGCGCTCGCCTTCGACGAACTCCGCCGACGGCGACAGGAAGGTCCAGTCCAGGGTCGGTTCGCGGCGCAGCGTATCGAGAAAGCGCACCCCGGCGCTGGCCTCGGCCTTGTAGGCCTCGGGGAAGTCCGGGCTGTCGATCACCCGGTGCCCGGACGGCAGCAGCAGGCTGCCGGCCCCGCCCACCACCAGCAGGCGCTTGACCCCGGCCCGCTTGACCGGCTCGATGATCGCGCCCGGCTCGAGAGTGGAAAAATGCGCCGCGCTCAGCACCGCGTCGCAGCCCGCCACGGCCGCCTGCAGGGCGGCGCTGTCCTTGGCATCCAGCGCCTTGACCGTCACGCCGTCACGGCCTTGCAGGCTGCCCGGATCACGGGCGATCGCCACCACACTGTGACCACGACGCAGGGCCTCTTCCAGTAACTGGCTGCCGGCGCGCCCGGTGGCGCCGATGATTGCGATCTTGCTCATGGGAAACACTCCAACAGGTTGAAAGGGATTACCACTTCATCTCGCCCTTGGCGACCTTGGCCCCCAGTTCCAGGGAACTCTCGTCGCCAAGGTTCGGGTAGCGTTGCTTCATCGCTGCGATCAGCGCGGCGGAGTCGGCGGCCTTGGCGGCTTCGGTATCGAAGTCACGAATGTAGCCGGCGGTGAAGCGCACCGCGTCCAGCGAGCGGCTGCTGTCGCCCAGGTAATGCCCAGGGATCACCGTGCGCGGGGCAAGCTGCTCGATCTTCGCCAGGGTGCTCAGCCAGTCGGCGTGGGATTGCGCGGTCTGGGTGTCGGCCATCCACACGTGGATGTGCTCGGAAACCACCACGCCACCGACCACTGCCTTGATCGAGGGAATCCAGACGAAGCTGCGGTCCGGCTGTGGACCGTCCAGGCCGACAACCTCCAGTGCCTGGCCTTCCAGCTCCAGGCGATTGCCCTCGAGGACCTGCGGCACCACCAGGCGTGCCGGCTTGTCCGCGCCCATCTGCGGGCCCCAGTAGGCCAGCTTGGCGTCCATGGTCTTGCGAATGTGTTCGACAGTGGCGGCCGAGGCGACCACCCGGGCCTTGGGAAACGCCTGGGTGATGGTGTCCAGGCCAAAGTAGTAGTCCGGGTCGCCATGGCTGACATAGATGGTGGTCAGCTGCTTGCCGCTGGCACGCAGGCGTTCGACCACCTGCTCGGCCTGGCCTTTGCCGAACTGGGCGTCGACCAGGATGGCCTCATGGGCGCCACTGACGATCACCGAACTGACCGGGAAGATCGCCGCGTGGCCAGGGTTGTAGGCTTCGAGCTTTAGCGGTTCGCTGGCCATGGCCTGGCCGCCGAGGGTGAGACAGGCCAGCAGCAGGCCGCGCAGGGGAGTGAGAAGAGACATCGCAAGATCCTGTGAGTGGGACGATGCAGACAAGCTTAGTTGCCCGAACCAATACAAAAAATGCGATGCTTCGACATAGTTTGTTTCTAAAATCGGACAGATCATGGACCGTCTCAACGCCATGCGCGTATTCGTCACCGTCGTCGACCTGGGCAGCCAGTCCGCCGCGGCGGATCATCTGGAGCTTTCCAGGCCCGTGGTATCGCGCTACCTGGCGGAGCTGGAGGACTGGGTGGGCGCACGCCTGATGCAACGCACCACGCGCAAGCTAAGCCTGACGGCGGCGGGTCTCGAAACCCTGCCCCGCTGCCGCCAGTTGCTGGAGCTGGCCGGCGACCTGCAGAACGCCGTGCGCCAGCCGGACGACGCCCCCCGCGGTGAACTGCGCATCAGCGTCAGCACCTCGTTCGGCCAGGCCCAACTGGTGGATGCGCTGGCCGCCTATGTCAAATGCTACCCTGGGGTGAAAGTGGAACTGCAAATGCTCGACCGCACCGTCAACTTGGTGGACGAGCGCATCGACCTGGCCATCCGCACCAGCAACGACGTCGACCCCAACCTCATCGCCCGGCGCCTGAGCGTGTGCCGCTCGGTGGTCTGCGCCAGCCCCGCCTACCTGCGCGAGCACGGTACGCCGCGCCAGGTCGAGGAACTGAGCCGGCACAACTGCCTGACCCACGCCTACTTCGGCCACAGCCTGTGGCATTTCGAGGTGGACGGGCAGAACGTCGCCGTGCCGGTGCAGGGCAATATCAGCGCCAACGAGGCCATGACCCTGCAGAAAGCCGCCCTGGCCCACGCCGGGATCGCCATGTTGCCCACCTACCAGGCGGCGGCCGCGTTGCGCAGTGGCGAGCTGGTGCGGCTATTGCCGCACGCCAGGCCACGGGAGCTGACCCTGAATGCGGTGTACACCTCGCGCAAGCACATGCCGGCGACGCTGCGCAGCATGCTCGACTTCCTGGCGCAGCGGTTCGGCGACGAGCCGGAGTGGGACAAGGGATTGAGCTGAGTCCAGGCGATGCAGATTCGTGCACAAGGCCTATGCTTGAAGGTATGACCTGTTGCACCAACAGGAGGTCCGCACCATGAGCATCAAATCCAGGCGTTGCGCCCTCGTCTTCGCCCTGGTCGCGGTGGCCGGGCTTTATGGCTCGGCCTGCTGGCGGGTCGAGCTGTTGCGAAGCCAGCCCAACACGGCGGCCAGTTGCGTCCACGAACACTGCGTTCCCCACAGCGCCACCCTGAGCGCCGTCAGGTAGAGAAAATCACTCCTCGACGCTCATGTACTCTTTCGCCCAGCGGATGTAGTCCTCGGGCTGGGTGTAGGTGTGCGAAAGCTCGGTGGCGCCGAGGCTGTCCGACTTGTGCTGCTGGCCACGCTGCTGGCGCAGGCAGTCGTAGGTGGCCTTGATCGCGGCGAAGTAGGCGGCATGGCCATCGACCACGATGCGCACGCCCAGGCGCGCCAGGCGCTCGTCGTCGCGCAGGTTCGGGTTGGCGTAGGTGACCAGCATCAGCGGCACGCTCAGGTGCTCGGCGATCTGCTCCAACTGCTCGAAGTCCTTCACCCCCACCATGCAGATGCCGTCGGCGCCGGCCTTCTGGTAGCTCTGGGTGCGGACGATGATTTCCTCGGTGGTGAGCACACCGGCATTGGTCCGGGCGATGATCGCCAGCGCCGAATCGACACGTGCCTCCAGCGCCGCGCGAATCTTGCCCACGCCCTCCTCCACCGAGATCAGGTCGGTGGACTTGCGGCCGAACTGGGCCGGCAGCAAGGTGTCCTCGATGGTCAGCGCGGCCACGCCGGCGCGCTCCAGCTCGATGACCGTGCGCATCACATTGAGCGCATTGCCATAGCCGTGGTCGGCGTCGGCGAGCACCGGCAACTGGGCCACGCGCCCGATGCGGGTGGCCTGCTCGACGAACTCGCTGAGGGTGATCAGGGCGAAGTCCGGCGCGGCCAGGACCTGCAACGAGGCGACCGAGCCGCCGAGGATGCCGACTTCGAAGCCCAGGTCCGCGGCGATACGGGCGGACATCGGGTCGAAGACCGAAGCGGTGTGATAGCACGAACCTGAAGCAAGCAGTTCGCGAAAGGCAAAACGCAGATCGTGGTGGGAAGCCTTGGGCATGATCACTCCGCTTGTAATGAAATTTGTGAACGGCTGACAACCGACCCCTGTATCGGGTCTACCTGACTGTTCCAACCGTCGCCATCAGGGCGGTCATGCTCGACATGCAGGCAGAGGAATAGAAGGTGTGGACATACAGCGACGCGAAACCCTGCGGCAAACAGCTGCACCATGCTGGTGCAGCCCCCGGATTTCAGCCTCTGCGGCCCTGCCACGATATCACGCGGTCATGCATCGCTGGATGAATGCGCTAATGCCGATCTTGCATAGGGGATGCATGGAGTACATAGGTAGCTATGTAACTCAGGCTACAATACGCCCCCATTGACGATCCCATCGCACGACAAGCCCACGACGCCTCGCGCTCGTGCCAGCTCTGACCACAAGGTATCCACCGTGACTGCCGCCCTGCCCCCCACCGTCCTGCGTAGCGTCCTGACCGCCCTGATGCTGGCGATCTTCCTCGGCGCACTCGACCAGACCATCGTCGCCGTGTCCATGCCGGCGATCTCCGCGCAGTTCAATGACGTCGGGCTGCTGGCCTGGGTCATCTCCGGCTACATGGTGGCCATGACCATCGCGGTGCCGATCTACGGCAAGCTCGGCGACCTGTATGGTCGGCGGCGCATGATCCTCACCGGCACTGCCCTGTTCACCCTGGCCTCGCTGGCCTGCGGCCTGGCCCAGGACATGCCGCAGTTGGTGCTGGCGCGGGTGCTCCAGGGCATCGGCGCCGGCGGCATGGTGTCGGTGAGCCAGGCGATCATCGGCGACTTCGTGCCACCGCGCGAGCGCGGACGCTACCAGGGCTATTTCAGCAGTATGTACGCCCTGGCCAGTGTCGCCGGGCCGGTGCTCGGCGGCTGGCTGACCGAGTACCTGTCCTGGCGCTGGGTGTTCTGGATCAACCTGCCGCTGGGACTGGTCGCCCTGTGGGTCATCCATCGGGCGCTGGACGGGTTGTCGGTCAAGCGCCGCGAGGCCCGGGTGGACTACCTGGGCGCTGTGTTGATGATCGTTGGTCTGGGCAGCCTGCTGCTGGGCATCACCCTGGTCGGCCAGGGGCATGCCTGGCTGTCGTCGCAGGTGCTGGCGCTGCTGGGTTGCGCGCTGCTCGGGCTGCTGGCGTTCATCGCCCACGAGCGCCGTTGCCGCGAGCCGCTGCTGCCGCTGAGCCTGTTCGGCAATCGGGTGGCGGTGCTGTGCTGGTGCGTGATCTTCTTCGCCAGCTTCCAGTCGATTTCGCTGACCATGCTCATGCCCCTGCGCTACCAGGGCATCACCGGTGCGGGTGCCGACAGCGCGGCGCTGCACCTGCTGCCACTGGCCATGGGGCTGCCCGTCGGCGCCTTCACCGGTGGACGCATGACCAGCCGCACCGGCCGCTTCAAACCGCAGATCCTGACAGGAGCACTGCTGATGCCGCTGGCCATTGCCGCCATGGCGCTGACACCACCACAGTCGGGCTTGCTCGGCGCGGTGTTCATGCTGCTGACCGGCATCGCCTGCGGCCTGCAGTTCCCCACCTCGCTGGTGGGCACGCAAAGCGCGGTGGACAGCAGGGACATCGGCGTGGCGACCAGTACCACCAACCTGTTCCGCTCGCTCGGCGGGGCGATGGGGGTGGCGTGCATGTCGAGCCTGTTGCTGGCGCTGCTGCATCAGGGCGGTTTCGAAATGCTGGGTAACCCGCTGCTGGGGAGCCTCAAGGCCGGCGAGGCGGATCCGCAGACCCAGGCGCGCTTGCTGGAAACCTTCCGCGACCTGCTGCTGGTCAGTGCCGGCGCTTCGCTGATCGGGCTGCTGGCGGCGCTGGCCTTACCCGACCGGCAGTTGCGCGGGCGCTAGCTGTCTGCGCCCACAGGGGGTATTAACGCCCCCTTAATCGCAAAGGAGTAACACTTCCTCACAATCCTTAACAAAGTGTCATTTGCGCAAGCCTGGGCTCAAGCGCAGCATATCCAGCCCGGTATCGACCCATTTTTCGACATCGGCCAACAGGTCGAAGCTGTCCGGCAGCAGCAGCCAGCGGCCGATCAGGCCATCCACATAGGCAAACATGGCCACGGCAGCCCGATCGATATCGAGCTCCCCGGGCAACTGGCCACGACGTACCGCATTGCCCAGGGCCAGGGCGATGCTCTGATGGCAGTCCAGCACCGCGCCCTGGCGTTGCTGGCGAATCTCACACATGTCGTCGGTGAACTCGCACTTGTGATGCAGGATTTCATTGATACGCCGGGTACGGGCATCGAGCACCAGCTCGTTGAACACTTGCAGCAAGAGCTTGCGCATGCAGCCGAGCGGGTCGAGTTCGTCCTCGCTTTCACTGGCCCGGGCCAGGTGGTCATGGGTTTCGTGCAGGCTATCGAGCAGCGCCTGCACCAGCTCCGCCTTGTTGCTGAAATGCCAGTAGATCGCCCCGCGGGTCACCCCCGCGAGCTCGGCGATGTCGGCCAGGGTGGTACGCGCGACACCGCGCTTGTAGAAGGCCTTTTCCGCCGCCTCAATGATCTGGGCACGGGTTTCCTGGGCTTCTTCTTTGGTTCGACGGACCATGGCAGTACAACCTCATCAGGCCCCGCCCGCACATCTGGCGGACGGGAATCGGGCCGGGGCGAGCATTTTATGGGCCACTCCCGGGTGCATGTGGACGATCCGCGGCGACTCACCGACGGTATTTACAAACAACCATGAATGTAAGTATATTCCTTAGCAAGCTATTTATCCACCGGATAGCGTTTTTCTCTTAAGACTCTTCCACTATATTCTTGAGCTCCCTTGCTCCTGCGACCCGAGGATCCTCATGCAATTCAAGCCAGCCGTAACCGCCCTGGTTTCCGCCGTGGCCCTGGCAACCCTGCTCAGTGGCTGTAAGAAAGAGGAAGCAGCGCCTGCGCCGCAGGCTCCTCAGGTCGGCGTCGTGACCGTGCAACCGCAAGCCTTCACCCTGACCTCGGAACTGCCGGGGCGCACCAGCGCCTACCGTGTGGCCGAGGTTCGCCCGCAGGTGAACGGCATCATTCTCAAGCGCCTGTTCAAGGAAGGCACCGACGTCAAGGAAGGGCAGCAGCTCTACCAGATCGACCCGGCCGTCTACGAGGCGACCCTGGCCAACGCCCAGGCCAACCTGCAGGCTACCCGCTCGCTGGCCGAACGCTACAAGCAGCTGATCGACGAGCAAGCCGTCTCCAAGCAGGAATACGACGACGCCAATGCCAAACGATTGCAGGCCGAGGCCTCGCTCAAGAGCGCCCAGATCGACCTGCGCTACACCAAGGTACTGGCCCCGATCAGTGGCCGCATCGGTCGCTCCTCGGTCACCGAAGGCGCCCTGGTGAACAACGGCCAGACCAACGCCATGGCCACCATCCAGCAGCTCGATCCAATCTACGTCGACGTCACCCAGTCCACCGCCGAGCTGCTCAAGCTGCGTCGTGACCTGGAAAGCGGCCAACTGCAGAAGGCCGGCGACAACGCCGCCCAGGTGCAGCTGGTGCTGGAGGACGGCAGCCTGTTCAAGCAACAGGGTCGCCTGGAGTTCTCCGAAGTCGCCGTCGATGAGACCACAGGCTCGGTCACCCTGCGCGCGATCTTCCCCAACCCCGACCACACCCTGCTGCCTGGCATGTTCGTGCATGCGCGGCTCAAGGCCGGGGTCAACGCCAACGCCATCCTGGCCCCGCAACAGGGCGTGACCCGCGACCTCAAGGGCGCGCCGACCGCGCTGGTGGTCAACCAGGAGAACAAGGTCGAACTGCGCCAGCTCAAGGCCAGCCGCACCCTTGGCAGCGACTGGCTGATCGAGGAAGGCCTGAACCCGGGCGATCGTCTGATCACCGAAGGGCTGCAGTTCGTGCGACCGGGCGTCGAGGTCAAGGTCAGCGAAGCCACCAACGTCAAGAAGCCGGCCGGCCCTGCTCAGGCCAACACGGCCAAAGCCGACGCCAAAGCGGAGTAAACCATGTCGAAGTTCTTTATCGATCGCCCGATCTTCGCCTGGGTGATCGCCCTGGTGATCATGCTGGTCGGCGCCCTGTCGCTCCTGAAGCTGCCGATCAACCAGTACCCGAGCATCGCCCCGCCGGCCATCGCCATCTCCGTGACCTACCCGGGCGCCTCGGCGCAGACGGTGCAGGACACCGTGGTGCAGGTGATCGAGCAACAGCTCAACGGTATCGACAACCTGCGTTATGTGTCGTCGGAAAGTAACTCCGACGGCAGCATGACCATCACCGCCACCTTCGAGCAGGGCACCAACTCCGACACCGCGCAGGTCCAGGTCCAGAACAAGCTGAACCTGGCCACCCCGCTGTTGCCGCAGGAAGTGCAGCAGCAAGGTATCCGCGTCACCAAGGCCGTGAAGAACTTCCTGCTGGTGATCGGCCTGGTGTCCGAAGACGGCAGCATGAGCAAGGACGACCTGGCCAACTACATCGTCTCCAACATGCAGGACCCGATCTCGCGGACCGCGGGCGTCGGTGACTTCCAGGTGTTCGGTGCGCAGTACGCCATGCGTATCTGGCTGGATCCGGCCAAGCTGAACAAGTTCCAGCTGACCCCGGTCGACGTGCGCACCGCCGTGGCCGCGCAGAACGTCCAGGTCTCGTCCGGCCAGCTCGGCGGCCTGCCAGCACTGCCGGGCACCCAGCTCAACGCCACCATCATCGGCAAGACCCGCCTGCAGACCGCCGAGCAGTTCGAGAAGATCCTGCTCAAGGTCAACAACGACGGTTCCCAGGTACGCCTGGGCGATGTCGCCACGGTCGGCCTGGGCGGCGAGAACTACGCCATCAGCGCCCAGTACAACGGCAAGCCGGCCTCGGGCCTGGCGGTCAAGCTGGCCACCGGCGCCAACGCCCTGGACACCGCCAAGGCGCTGCGCACCACCATCAGCGACCTGGAGCCATTCTTCCCGCCGGGCGTGAAGGCCGTATTCCCGTATGACACCACGCCAGTGGTCACCGAATCGATCAGCGGGGTGATCCACACCCTGATCGAGGCCGTGGTCCTGGTGTTCCTGGTGATGTACCTGTTCCTGCAGAACTTCCGCGCCACCATCATCACCACCATGACCGTGCCGGTGGTGTTGCTGGGTACTTTCGGCATCCTTGCCGCCGCAGGCTTCAGCATCAACACCCTGACCATGTTCGCCATGGTCCTGGCCATCGGCTTGCTGGTGGACGACGCCATCGTCGTGGTGGAGAACGTCGAGCGGGTGATGTCCGAGGAAGGGTTGCCGCCCAAGGAGGCAACCAAGCGCTCCATGGAGCAGATCCAGGGCGCCCTGGTGGGTATCGCCCTGGTCCTGTCGGCGGTACTGCTGCCGATGGCCTTCTTCGGCGGTTCCACCGGTGTGATCTATCGCCAGTTCTCCATCACCATCGTCTCGGCCATGGGCCTGTCGGTGCTGGTGGCGCTGATCTTCACCCCGGCCCTGTGCGCCACCATGCTCAAGCCGCTCAAGAAGGGCGAGCACCATGTGGCCAAGCGTGGCTTCTTCGGCTGGTTCAACCGCAACTTCGACCGCAGCGTCGCCGGCTACGAACGCAGCGTCGGCACCATCCTGCGCAACAAGATCCCGTTCCTGCTGGCCTACGCCCTGATCGTGGTCGGCATGATCTGGCTGTTCGCGCGCATCCCCACCGCGTTCCTGCCCGAGGAAGACCAGGGCGTGCTGTTCGCCCAGGTGCAGACCCCGGCCGGCTCCAGTGCCGAGCGCACCCAGGTGGTGGTCGACCAGATGCGCGAGTACCTGCTCGACAAGGAAGCCGATACCGTGGCTTCGGTGTTCACCGTCAACGGCTTCAACTTCGCCGGTCGTGGCCAGAGCTCGGGCATGGCCTTCATCATGCTCAAGCCGTGGGGCGAGCGCTCGAAGGAGAACAGCGTGTTCGCCCTCGCCCAGCGCGCGCAGATGCACTTCTTCAGCTTCCGTGACGCGATGGTGTTCGCCTTCGCCCCGCCGGCGGTACTCGAACTGGGTAACGCCACCGGCTTCGACGTGTTCCTCCAGGACCGCGCCGGCGTCGGCCACGCGAAACTGATGGAAGCGCGCAACCAGTTCCTGGCCAAGGCCGCGCAGAGCAAGATCCTCAGCGCCGTGCGTCCGAACGGCCTGAACGACGAGCCACAGTACCAACTGACCATCGACGACGAACGCGCCAGTGCCCTGGGCGTGACCATCGCCGACATCAACAACACCCTGTCGATCGCCCTGGGCGGTAGCTACGTCAACGACTTCATCGACCGCGGTCGGGTCAAGAAGGTCTACATCCAGGGCGAGCCAAACTCGCGGATGAGCCCGGAAGACCTGCAGAAGTGGTACGTGCGCAACGGCAAGGGTGAAATGGTGCCGTTCTCCTCATTCGCCAAGGGCGAATGGAGCTACGGCTCACCGAAGCTGTCGCGCTACAACGGCGTGGAAGCGGTCGAGATCCTCGGTACCCCGGCCCCGGGCTACAGTACCGGTGAGGCCATGGCCGAAGTCGAGCGCATCGCCGGCGAACTGCCAACCGGCATCGGCTACTCCTGGACCGGCATGTCCTACGAGGAAAAACTCTCCGGCTCGCAGATGCCGGCGCTGTTCGCCCTCTCGGTACTGTTCGTGTTCCTGTGCCTGGCGGCGCTGTACGAAAGCTGGTCGATCCCGATCGCGGTCGTGCTCGTGGTACCGCTGGGCATCATCGGTGCCCTGCTCGCCACCAGCCTGCGTGGGTTGTCCAACGACGTGTACTTCCTGGTCGGCCTGCTGACCACGATCGGCCTGGCGGCGAAGAACGCCATCCTGATCGTCGAGTTTGCCAAGGAACTGCACGAGCAAGGCCGCAGCCTGTACGACGCGGCGATCGAGGCGTGCCGCATGCGTCTGCGCCCGATCATCATGACCTCGCTGGCGTTCATCCTCGGCGTGGTACCGTTGACCATCGCCAGCGGCGCCGGCGCCGGCAGCCAGCACGCCATTGGTACCGGCGTGATCGGCGGCATGATCAGTGCGACCGTGCTGGCCATCTTCTGGGTACCGCTATTCTTCGTCGCAGTGTCGTCGCTGTTCGGCAGCAAAGAGCCGAAAGAACACGCCACCCCTGAAACTCCACGTTATGAGGCTGGGCAATGACCAAGTCTTTGTTGTCCCTGGCGGTAACCGCCTTCATCCTCGGCGGCTGCTCGCTGATCCCCGACTACCAGACGCCCGAGGCGCCGGTGGCCGCGCAGTGGCCGCAAGGCCCTGCGTACTCGCCGACCGAGTCGGCCAACGTTGCCGCGGCCGAGCAAGGCTGGCGCCAGTTCTTCCACGACCCGGCGCTGCAGCAACTGATCCAGACGTCGCTGGAAAACAACCGCGATCTGCGCGTCGCGGCGCTGAACATCGACGCCTACCGCGCCCAGTACCGCATCCAGCGCGCCGACCTGCTGCCGGCGGTATCGGCCAATGGCAGCGGTAGCCGCCAGCGGCTGCCGGCGAACATGTCGCAGACCGGCGAGGCATCCATCAGCAGCCAGTACTCGGCCACCCTGGGTGTCAGCGCTTATGAACTGGACCTGTTCGGCCGTGTGCGCAGCCTGACCCAACAGGCCCTGGAAACCTACCTGTCCAGCGAGCAGGCGCGTCGCTCCACGCAGATCAGCCTGGTGGCCAGCGTGGCCAACGCCTATTACACCTGGCAGGCCGACCAGGCGTTGCTGAAGCTGACCGAAGAAACGCTCAAGACGTACGAAGAGAGCTACAACCTGACCCGCCGCAGCAATGAGGTGGGCGTGGCTTCGGCGCTGGACCTGAGCCAGGCCCGCACCGCCGTCGAAGGAGCGCGGGTCAAGCTGTCGCAGTACCAGCGCCTGGTCGCCCAGGACCTGAACAGCCTCACCGTGCTGGTAGGTACCGGCGTGCCGGCCAACCTGCCCAAGCCGCTGGAGCTCAATGCCGACCAACTGGCCGAAGTGCCGGCGGGCCTGCCGTCCGACATCCTGCAACGTCGTCCGGACATCCAGGAAGCCGAGCACCTGCTCAAGGCCGCCAACGCCAACATCGGCGCCGCCCGCGCCGCGTTCTTCCCGAGCATCAGCCTGACCGCCAACGCCGGTACCCTGAGCCCGGACATGGGCGGGCTGTTCAAGGGTGGTTCGGGCACCTGGCTGTTCCAGCCGCAGATCAACCTGCCGATCTTCAACGCCGGTAGCCTCAAGGCCAGCCTGGACTACTCGAAGATCCAGAAGGACATCAACGTCGCCAAGTACGAAAAGACCATTCAGACCGCCTTCCAGGAAGTCGCCGATGGCCTGGCCGCACGCAAGACGTTCGAGGAGCAGCTGCAGGCGCAACGTGACCTGGTGGCCGCCAACCAGGACTACTACCGCCTGGCCGAGCGCCGCTACCGCATCGGAATCGACAGCAACCTGACCTTCCTCGACGCCCAGCGCAACCTGTTCAGCGCCCAGCAGTCGCTGATCGGCGATCGCCTGTCGCAGCTGGTCAGCGAGGTCAACCTGT
>NZ_NIBE01000101.1:0-7022 GCF_002205115.1 Pseudomonas sp. DrBHI1 | reverse complement strand
CCAGCGCGCCAGCTGCAGGGCCAGCCCGGCCAAGTCGGCCTGGAGGATCTCGGCGCTGCCATGGGCCGCCAACTGATCGTGCTGCGCCTCAGACCACAGTCGATAGCACACGCCGGGCTCGAGGCGACCGGCACGCCCGGCACGCCCGGCACGCTGGGTGGCACTGGCGCGGGAAATGCGCTGGGTGTCCAGGCGGGTCATGCCGCTGCCGGGATCGAAGCGCGGCACCCGCGCCAGACCTGCGTCGATCACCACGCGCACACCGTCGATGGTCGGGCTGATACCCGCTCCACGCCCTAGCTAAGGGTAATGACGAAGTCACCAAGGCTATCAACGAAGACATCGCCAAGCTGCGCGAGACGAAAGCGATCGATGGTGCACTACAGGCATACGGTCTGAGTGCAGAGGGCAGAGGGCAGCAACGTGGGGACACCACGGGCTATCGAATAAGCTAAATGTAACAGGCCAGTGGCTTGGCTACCGGACTTCAACCTCATCCCTAATCCGTCCAACCACTTTCCCTCTCGAAGTGGGGCGCAGTCGGATACTGCCCCCACTACCTGGCTGACGTCTTCAATAAACATTGGAAATTTTTGCATTGTGGTGCAGCCGATACTCATCTGACTCTTGTGGCCGTTCTCTCGACTTGGCATTCTGCGTCTACATCCTGTGATGACACCATGCTTGGGTTGGAGCCTACAGGGCGAATATCCCAGCCTGCACCCAGGTGTGAGCTAACACTATTAGAAGTCACCGCTGTGGCTACTACAGCCCACGTGACACGCATAGAGCTTTAAAGAATTTCGCAAGGAATGAGAGTAGATAAATGGAAGTTTATAACGTTATAGCTAACAGCGCTCAGGTCACTTTCAAACCGTCCAATCGCATTTTTGGAAATAAGATTGATCTGATAACGGGAGTAAATGGCTCGGGGAAAACTGAAATACTGTCTATCATTGCCAATGTGCTAGGGCGCGAAGTTACGGATCAACCTAGTTTTTCGTTAGAAAGCACCGTCCAGGTATCTCGTTCCGCGCGACCCAGCCACGTAATCACACAGACATTCAGCCCTTTCTCACGTTTTCCGGCTCCCTCTGTTTTCTTTCACAATACCCCAATACCGATTCGTGACCCTGGCTATATAAGCAACCCTAAATATCTTTGCATAGGCTTCCACAGCGCTGGAACTTTCAGCACTAGGAATTTAGGGAAGTCAATCCTCGAACATGCAATTTATCGCATCAGCCGCGCTTCAGAAAGCATCAAAACAATTCTACGGACAATGCACAACCTAGGTTTCAGAGACAGCTTTGACATAAATTATATAATCAAAGATGGATTAAGACGCCTGCTAGATGTCTACAGCAGACAAATCCCTGGCAGCGTAGAGAGATGGCTACATACAAACTGGGGCTTGCGCCACTCTATGGTCCGCAACGAGTTGAATGCCGGAAGAACTGAGTTTGCCGAACTCCTAAAAACCGCCCTAGGATTATTAAGGCAAGAACTAGGCTACAATGATAAGGCGTTTTATTTAAAAATAAGCTCCCTTGAGCGAGGCCAATTTGATCTGGCATTACTACAGAGCCTAGCTTTACTGAGAAGGCTAGGTCTTTTGGAGTTAGACCAATTCCTCATTACAACACAAAGCGGAGCTAAAATTGAAGTTTCTGGTGCCAGTTCTGGTCAGCAGCAGATGCTTTGTTCGATAATAGGACTAGCTACAGCTTTAAGGGATGATTCTGTAGTCCTCATTGACGAGCCTGAGCTGAGCTTACATCCACAGTGGCAGCAAACATACCTCGATACTCTGATCTCCGCTCTGGAGCCCTTCAGGGGATGCCATGTCATTGTGGCCACTCACTCACCTTTAATTGTCCAACGAGGGCTCCAGCTAGGTGTCGGTGTCAGCGTGCTCAATCGTCCTGCTGATCGGTACACTGACACCTATGGAGTGACTTATCAATCGGTTGAGGAAACCTTGATTGATGTGTTCCATACCCCTGTCCCCGATAGTTTCTATCTAGCCAACGAAATTCTGACAGCCGTAGTAAATGCCGAATCAGGAACTGTATCGGAACGTAGGAAGGCGATTTCCGACTTGCTCCACTTTAAGGCAATTTACTCCAGTTCATCTGTTGACAATGCCTCAACACTTGAAATGATCGATAAAGCCTTGGCAGCGGTAGGTGAGTGAGACATGTATCGATCACGCACGGTAGCGACACGACTTTCCAACCTTTCAAGTTTAACCGGCGCCGAACATGATACGCTGCGAGACGCTGGAGCAGCTGATTGTACGATTTGGGGAGCTAAGCAAGGGCCTCATGCAGCCTTAATTCGCGGTTTTCGCCATGAGGTAAAATCCTACTATTGGCGTCAACAAAGCAGACGGTGCTGCTATTGCAGTAAGGAGCTTGATAGCCACCAAGGGTCTTACGATGCTGAACATATCATTCCGAAAAGCGCGTTTCCGCACTTAACGTTTGAGCTTGGCAATCTTGCGGTAACATGCAAAACATGCAATACAAGAAAGAAAGACCAATCAGTTCTGGTTGAAGACGGCGAGTGTGCAGAACTACCAATGAGCTCTGATGCCTACGTGATCGTGCATCCACACATCGACGACTGGGATGAATTCATGGAGCATGATAGATTCGGCCGTATTTCTGCGAAGCCTGGGAGTCCAAAGGGATCAGTAACTATTCGAATGTGCGGAATTGAGTTCCTGAATGCCGCGAGACTCGCAGACAACTTTCACCCGATGAACAATCCCCTGATACAAAAGTCCCTCGAAATTCTATGCAGCGACGGCAATAGGCAAAAGAAAATCAAGCAACTGCAGTTCTTAGATTTATTGGTAAACGCACGAAAAATGCAGGCGGCTCGCCCGATACTTGCGCTTCTACGGACAGAGATAGAGAGCATGCCTGATGTCACTCCTCTGGGAGGCTGAGACTTAATCTGCGGATAGGCCTCTAAATTGAATATCGTTTTTAAGCATTTATGCTTAGATCAAATATGGAGATAATTAGCTGCTTCCGTAACATCCTCGCTCACAAAAAAAGCCCAGCATCACTGCTGGGCTTTCTTCATCTTCTAACGTTACTTGCCGCGATTGGCGAACTGCTTGCGAACGCCTGCGAACTCGTCAGCGTTACGATCCTTGAGGTTCTGGTAGTATGCAGGGCGGCTGCCCCTACCGGCAAGCGGCAAGCAGCTCGCTGTAAGCGCCTCGTTGACGATATACACATGAGCACCTAAGAAGCGGATCTTCGGGAAGCTCGTGGTATAGCAGAAGTGTTCATCCTAGGACTGGTTGAATGTGGCCATTTACGACCAGATGGCGAACGTGAGTACGTAATACTCAGCAGCATCCATCGCCGACAGGACTTCCTACGTAAGCGCTCCATGAACCCCACATTCAAAGCGCTTACCTGATCCCCGATGCTGTGCTCCCGATTTCTTTCTGGAGTTCGCCGACCATGATGCGACCCGACGCCAAAGTCGAAAAAGTGTACCTCTACCCCAAGCCCGTCGACTTCCGAAAGTCCATCGATAGCCTGGCTGCGCTGGTCGAACTCGATATCAAAGTGGCGGTGTTCGACCCGGTGCTATTCGTCTTCCTCAACAAGCCGCGCAACCGCGTGAAGATCTTGTACTGGGAACGCAACGGCTTCTGCCTCTGGCTCAAACGCCTGGACTCCGAACGGCTCAAAACCTCACCCGATCCGACTGACGTGGCCATCGTACTGACCGTTCAGGAACTGAACTGGCTACTCGACGGCTTCAACCTCTGGCGCAACCGTCCGCATCAGGTTTTGACGCCTCGATACGTCGCCTGATTCGGTATAATTCGCGGCATGATTTCCATGCCCGAAGACCTCCCTGACGATCCTGTTCTGCTCAAGCAACTGCTTGAGCAGATGATCAACGAGCGCGCGTCCGACAGGGCAAGATCGTTCATCTCGAAGAGGAAGTTGCGCTGTTGCGCCAGCGAATGTTCGGGCCAAGACCGATCAGACAGGCGATGCGGCGACGCCACAGTTGCCGCTCTTCGACGAAGCGGAAAGCCTAGCAGAACCCTTGGATGAGGCCGGCGACGAAGAAGTCGTTGCACCGACCAAGCACCGTGGTAAACGCAAACCACTGCCGGCTGATTTACCGCGTATCGAGGTTGTCCACGAACTGCCCGAGCATGAGCTGACGTGTGCTTGTGGCTGCCGCAAACAGGCCATTGGTGAAGAGGTCAGCGAACAGCTTGAAATCGTCCCGATGCAGATTCGCGTCATCAAACATGTTCGCAAGGTGTATGACTGCCGCGACTGCGAGTCAGCGCCCGTAACGGCGGACAAGCCTGCCCAGGTGATTGAGAAAAGCATGGCTAGCCCGAGTGCGCTGGGCATGCTGCTCACCACCAAATACGTAGACGACCTACCGCTTCATCGCTTCGAAAAAGTGTTGGGGCGCCACGGTATCGATATCTCGCGCCAAACCCTGGCACACTGGGTGACTCAATGCAGCGAGCACTTCCAACCGCTGCTGAATCTGATGCGCGAAAGCCTGTTGAGCAGTCGGATCATCCACTGTGATGAAACACGTGTGCAGGTGTTGAAAGAGCCTGGCCGTGAGCCCAGTAGCCAATCCTGGATGTGGGTACAAACCGGCGGCCCACCTGATCGGCTAGTGATCCTTTTCGACTACGCCACCAGCCGAGCGCAGGAGGTGCCGACGCGCCTGCTGGATGGCTATCGCGGCTATGTCATGACCGACGACTACGCCGGCTACAACGCGCTGGCTGCACAGGACGGCGTGGAGCGGTTGGGCTGCTGGGCGCACGCACGCCGCAAGTTCGTCGAAGCGCAGAAAGTGCAGCCCAAGGGTAAAACCGGGCGCACAGACATCGCCCTGAACTTGATCAACAAGCTGTATGGCATCGAGCGCGACCTTAAGGACGGCAGCGATGAAGATCGTAGGGCTGCCCGCATGGAGCGCAGCCTGCCATTGCTGGCTCAGCTGAAAAGCTGGGTAGAGAAAACGCAACCTCAGGTCACGACGCAGAATGCCTTGGGCAAGGCCATCGGCTACTTGGCCAGCAACTGGAGCAAGTTGGAACGCTACGTCGAGCACGGCTGCTTACCGATCAACAACAACGCAGCCAAGCGTGCGATCCACCCGCTTGTCATCGGCAGAAAGAACTGGTTGTTCAGTGACACGCCCAAAGGTGCCACTGCCATCGCACAACTTTACAGCTTGGTAGAAACGGCCAAGAACCCTATGCGTGGCTGCGCCACGTACTGAAACGCCTGCCGCAGGCGTCCTCAATGGAAGACTACGAAGCGCTACTGCCGTGGAATTGCACACCTCAAATACACAGCTAGGTGCGCTGCCCATCCTTGGCTAGGTGGGGTTCATGGAGCGCTTACATAGCCATCCCCCCGCAGTATTCTTGGTACCCCTCTATGCAAAACGTTATATCCTTGATCGAATGAGCGAGGACATCTCTCCCGGCGCGCAAGGAGCAAACAATGGATTTTCACGCAACTACTAGCTGGTTGTGGGCCGGAATCAACCACGTGTTTTCAAGTTCGCTTGTGACCGCGTTGATCGGGGCATTCATCGGTGGGTACTTTACCATGAGGGCAACCCGTAGAACATTTGAGCGGTCAGAGGTTGCCGCGAAGAACGCGCGTGAGATTGCAGATCAGAAGGCTCACATTGATCGCCAAGTAATTGTCTACAACACCAGCCAGCTGATACTGGTTGAACTAACAACGGCATGGGATCTGTATTCGGAAGAATATGCGAGAGAACTCCTTGATCTCGAAGAGGGGTCGCCCTATGTGACCGTTTGGCCGATCGGTCAAAACCCCTTCCCCCTCTTTGACTCTGCACCGGAGTGTTTGGCAGAGCTGCCCCCAGACATCACAAAGCAAGCCATTCGCTTCTACATGCGAGCCAAAGGCATCATTTCCATGGTCGAAATGAATAATGCAGATTCTGAAAAAGCCCTCGACCACGCACGTACCGAAATGCTGCGCCGACAAGCTGAGTTTGCCAAGCAGTCTCGTTCGGCTGGAGAACTGACAGCCAAGCTCCAAGAGCTCTACGAGAGCGAAAGCATCCGGGTGGCTAAGCTGATAGGTATGGGATCGACAGCTGACGCCATGAAGCTAGTCACTGCCGAGGTTGACAGTTTAGTTGCCGACCTCAAGCTGCGGCTGAGCGGCCTTCCCCGTCCGCACTGGCGATAAGGACCGTCGCACCCACTTAAAAATAGGCGGAAACCATTGCCCTTAATGCTGGAGTGCGGGAGGTGGATTCGCCGGACGTTCCACATTACAGCTGAGCAACCTGCGGCAAGTCCTGCAAGAACTCGCGAACCTTAGCCCCGACGCTGCCGAGTCATTACCCTCATTTTGATCGCAGTTGAAAGTCACGTATCTCTTGGCTTCGCTCGCGCTGTAGCCTGAGCCACAAGGGGATCGTCGGGCCAAAAATGCTTGGGATAGCGCCCTTTCAGGTCCTTCTTCACCTCGGCATAGGTGGTGCGCCAGAAGTTGGCCAGGTCCTGGGTCACCTGCACCGGTCGGCGCGCCGGTGACAGCAGGTGCAGCTTGACCTGCTGGCGGCCATTGGCAATGCGCGGGGTGTCGGCCAGCCCGAACAGCTCCTGCAGGCGCACGGCAAGGATCGGTGGCTGCTCGCTGTAGTCCAGGCGAATACTGGACCCCGAGGGCACGGCCAGGTGCGATGGCGCCAGCTCGTCCAGGCGCTGGGGCAGCGGCCAGGGCAACAGGTTGCGCAGCATCGAGGGCAGGTCGAGGCTGGCGAAATGGCTCAGCCGCGACACCTTGCCCAGATAAGGTTGCAACCAGTCTTCCAGGCTGGCGAGCAAGGCGTCGTCGCCCAGATCCGGCCACTCGCTGTGGCCGTCCTTTTCCAGATCCAGCTGACGCAGCAGCGCGACGCGGGCCTGCCACTGGCGCAGTTCCGGGGTCCAGGTCAGCAGGTTCAGGCCC
>NZ_NIBE01000100.1:0-456 GCF_002205115.1 Pseudomonas sp. DrBHI1 | reverse complement strand
CTGGGCGCCACTGCTCAACGGCGGCGCGGTGGTGGTGATCGACCAGGACACGGTGCTGTCGCGCCAGGGCCTGCGCGAAGTGCTGCTGGAGCAGGGCGTCACCGTACTGTGGCTGACCGCCGGCCTGTTCCACCAGTTCGCCGACGACCTGCTGCCAGCGTTCCGAGCGCTTCGCTACCTGATGGTCGGTGGCGATGTGCTGGACCCGGCGGTGATCGCCCGGGTACTGCGCGATGGCGCGCCGCAACACCTGCTCAACGGCTACGGCCCGACCGAGGCCACTACTTTCAGCACCACCCACGAAATCACCGTGGTGGGCGAGGGCAGCATCCCGATTGGCAAGCCGATCGGCAACAGCCGCTGCTATGTGCTCGATGCCCGCCAGCAACTGCTGCCAGTGGGGGCGGTGGGCGAGTTGTATATCGCCGGTGACGGCGTGGCCCTGGGCTACCTGGG
>NZ_NIBE01000011.1:0-65965 GCF_002205115.1 Pseudomonas sp. DrBHI1 | reverse complement strand
CCCCCGCACCATCGCCCACGCAACGTTGCACTCGTTCTCTCTAAAGACGCCCCCCCCTGCGGCCCGTACCCGCAGTGCACCGGCTCGCCCAATAAAAACAAGAGATCCACGACAGATGAGCACTTTGCAACCCGCACGCCAGCTGCTCCCGGGCCTGTTGGCCCTGTCCTGCGCCCTGCCCGCCGTCGCCGCCGAAAGCGGTTTCCTGGAAGACGCCAAGGCCAGCCTCAACCTGCGCAACTTCTACATCAACCGCAACTTCGTCGACCCGGCCAACCCCCAGGGCAAGGCCGAGGAATGGACCCAGAGCTTTATCCTCGACGCTCGCTCCGGCTTCACCCAGGGCACCGTCGGCTTCGGTGTCGACGTGCTGGGGCTGTACTCGGTCAAGCTCGACGGTGGCAAGGGCACGGCCGGCACTCACCTGCTGCCGGTGCATGACGATGGCCGCCCGGCCGATGATTTCGGCCGCCTGGGCGTAGCGTTGAAAACACGCCTTTCGCAGACCGAGCTCAAGGTCGGCGAGTGGATGCCGGTGCTGCCGATCCTGCGTTCGGACGATGGCCGCTCGCTGCCGCAGACGTTCCGCGGCGGCCAGCTCACCGCCAAGGAGATCGAAGGCCTGACCCTCTATGCCGGCCAGTTCCGCGGTAACAGCCCGCGCAACGACGCGAGCATGGAAGACATGTTCATGCAGGGGCGCGCCGGCATCACCTCCGACCGCTTCAACTTCGCCGGTGGCGAATACAGCTTCAACGACAAGCGCACGATGGTCGGCCTGTGGGATGCCCGGCTCAAGGACATCTACCGCCAACAGTACCTGAACCTGGTCCACAGCCAGCCGCTGGGCGACTGGACCTTGGGCGCCAACCTGGGCTACTTCCTCGGCAAGGAAGAGGGTAGCGCCCGCGCCGGCGACCTCGACAACCATACGGCCTCGGCCATGCTTTCGGCACGTTACCAGGGCCACACCTTCTACATCGGCCTGCAGAAGGTCAGCGGCGATGACGCCTGGATGCGGGTCAACGGCACCAGCGGCGGCACCCTGGCCAACGACAGCTACAACGCCAGCTTCGATAATGCCAAGGAGCGCTCCTGGCAAGTGCGCCATGACTTCAACTTCGTCACCGTGGGCATCCCTGGGCTGACCCTGATGAACCGCTACATCAAGGGTGACAACGTGCACGCCGGTGGGGTGGACGATGGCAAGGAGTGGGCCAGGGAGACCGAGCTGGCCTATGTGGTACAGGCCGGGACGTTCAAGGACCTTTCGGTGAAATGGCGCAACTCGACCATGCGCAGGGACTTCAGCAGCAATGCGTTCGACGAGAACCGACTGATCGTCAGTTACCCACTCAATCTTCTTTGATGCCATCGCGGGGCAAGCCCGCTCCCACATCGTCCGCACAAGAGAGGAGCGGCGTGGGAGTGGGTTTTCCTCAAATAATCAAAAGACATATTCAAATCAAATTAAATTCTTTGACGCTATATGCGAGAACTCGCTAAAACCAAGCTCCGATCCCCGCCCCAGAGCCCGAGCATGGACCTGCGCCAACTGCGCTACTTCATCGCCCTTACCGAATACCGCAGTTTCGTCCGCGCTGCCGAAGCCATGGGCATCACCCAACCCGCCTTCAGCCGCGCCATCCAGAACCTCGAACAGGCCTTCGGCTGCGCCCTGGTCGATCGCGCCAACAAGTCACTGCGCCCAACTCCCGAGGGGCAGGTGGTACTGCAACACGCCCGTCGCCTGGTGCAAGGCGCGGCGCAGTTGAACAACGAAGTGCTGCAGATGACCAAGCTCGATGCCGGCGAACTGCATTTCGGCAGCGGCCCGGCACTGGCCGTGCGCCTGGTGCCCCAGGCCCTGCAACAGTTCATCGAGCGCCATCCGGGCATCCGCACCGCGCTGCTGGTGGACAACGCCGAACGCCTGGGCCAGGCGCTGCGGCGCGAGCAGATCGAGTTCTTCGTCGATGACGTGCGCACCTTCGAGGCCGACCCGAACTTCCACACCGAACCGCTGACCCCGCGCCCCGGCCTGTTCTTCTGCCGCCCCGGGCACCCATTGCTGGCCAAGGACAGCTTGTCGACCAACGACTTGTTCGCCTATCCCCTGGCCAGTGCATTGCTGGCGCCGGGCGTGCGCAAGCGCCTGGCCAACCTCAGCGGACGCAGCGACTTCACCCCGCACCTGCAAACCGAGCACCTGGCGGTGCTGCGCAGTGTGGTGCTGGCCAGCGACGCCATCGGCACGGCCAGTGAGGAGGCGGTGGCCGAGGACCTGGCCGTCGGCGATCTGGTGCGCCTGCACTGGCGCAACCTGCCGCCAGGCCTGGAGGTGCTCAGCGTCCGCTGCGGGGTGATCAGCCGCAGCGGCTATCGCCTGTCACCGGCGGCACGGGCGATGATCGATACCCTGGTCAGCCTGGATGCTGCCCCATCGCCCGCAGAAGCCGGGCATCGACAATCTCCACCTCGCCATAGCCCAGGCGTACCACGCCGGACTGCTCGAAGCTCTTGAGGATCTGGTTGATGGTCTGGCGCGACAGCGACAGCATCAGCGCCAGCTGTTCCTGGGACACCTGCAGCCGCCACTGGGCGACATCGCGCTCGCCGTAGCCTTCGGCCATCTGCAGCAGGCGCTGTGCCACCCGCGGCGCGGCGGACAGCAGGCTCTGCTGCTCCAGGGCAACGAACACCCAGCGCAACTTGTGGCTCATCAGCAAGGCCAGCTCACGCCAATGCACAGGCTCGCGCGCCAGCCACTCGAGCAGCGGCGCCTGGGGGATCCACAGCAGGCGCGTCGGTCCTTCGGCATAGGCGTCATGGGTACGCGGCTGGCCGTCGAAGAGGCTGATCTCGCCGAACCAGTGGGGCGATTCAACCAACGTCAACAACGCCTCCTTGCCCTCGCTGCTGACCGCGCCGACCCGCATCGCCCCCTCGAGCACCGCATACAGGCCACAGGGCGCATCGCCGCGCTGGAACAGGCACTGCCCCGGCGCCAGCTCGCGCGCACGCCCCTGAGCCAGAAGGCTATCCTGAACGGTAGCGGGCAATTGCCGGAACCACTGGCCATGCAGCAGCTGGGTACGCGGATCGTGCATGGCGCCTCGCACAACGAACTCTGTCGGCCAGGCGACAGACGACGGTGACTGAACGGGGGCAAGCTGCGCTCACCCCTGATGGAGGAACAACAATGAAAAACCTCGTCGAGCACCTGAGTCAATACGCGACCTACCACCGCGACCCGCGCAATATCGCCACCCACTTCATCGGCATTCCGCTGATCGTGCTGGCCGTGGCCATCCTGCTGTCGCGCCCCGGCTGGGAACTGGCCGGCGTCTGGCTGTCGCCGGCGCTGTTGCTGGCGGGCTGGTCGGTGTGGTTCTACCTGCGCCTGGACCTGCGCTTCGGGCTGGTGATGGGCCTGCTGCTAGGGCTGTGCCTGTGGGCCGGCCAGGCGCTGGCCGTACAGAGCACCGGGCTGTGGCTGAGCGCCGGGCTGGGGGCATTCGTGGTGGGCTGGATCATCCAGTTCGTCGGCCACTGGTACGAAGGGCGCAAGCCAGCGTTCGTCGATGACCTGAGCGGGCTGATCATCGGGCCGCTGTTCGTGGTGGCGGAGCTGGCGTTCATGGCCGGGCTGTGCCCTGAGCTGAAAAAGGCCGTGGAGGCCAATGCCGGGCCGGTGGCCATCCGCCACAAGAAAGCCGCGATCTGACCACAAGAGTCAGGGGCCGCCGCACCCCCCAACGCGACACAGCCACTCCCGCAGGCTTGTGCAAACCCTGTGGGAGCGGCCTTGTGTCGCGATGGGCTGCACAGCAGCCCCGGCAATTTCTCAAGTCACCTGGGTGCGCGACTCCACCCCCAGCTCATCCCACACCGACTCGGCCAGGTGGAACGTGGCGTTGGCCGCCGGGATCCCGCAGTAGATCGCGCTCTGCATGATCACCTCCTTGATCTCCTCTCGCGTCACGCCATTATTGGCGGCAGCGCGAAGGTGCAGCTTGAGCTCTTCGTTGCGGTTCATGCCGATCAGCATGGCGATGGTGATCAGGCTGCGGGTATGTCGCGACAACCCCGGGCGCGTCCAGATATCGCCCCAGGCATGCCGGGTGATCATCTCCTGGAACTCGCCGTTGAAGTCATTGAGCTTCTCCAGACTGCGGTCGACATGAGCATCGCCCAGTACCGCGCGGCGCACTTGCATGCCCGCCTCGTAGCGTTGTTTCTCGTCCACGGTGTACTCCTCAGCGGCTCGACAGGAAGTCGAGCACACGGGCGCCGAACGGCGCGCCGATTTCGACATTGGACAGGTGCGCCGCCGCAAACTCGGCGTACTCGGCGCCATGGATGCCGGCCTGCATGAAGCGACCATGCTCGGGGGTGGTCACTGCATCTGCAGTGCCGGCGACGATCAGGGTCGGCACCTGGATGTGGGTGAGCTGGTCACGGAAATCGGCATCGCGCACCGCGGCGCAATTGGCCGCGTAGCCCTCCGGTGAAGTCTGCGCCAGCATCTGGCAGATACGCAGGGTGCGTTCCGGCTCGGCGGCGGCGAACGCCGGGGTGAACCAGCGGGCGATGGACGCATCACGCAGTTCGGCCATGGCCTGCCGGCCCCCCGCGAGCACGGTGGCGATGCGGGTGTTCCACACCTCGTCGTTGGCGATCTTCGCCGCGGTGTTGCACAGGGTCAGGCTGAGCAAGCGGTTACCCGCATTGATACCCAGCCACTGACCGATCAGTCCGCCCATGGACAGGCCTATGAAGTGGGCCTTCTCGATATCCAGGGCATCGAGCAGGGTCAGCACGTCGCCGCCCAACTGCTCGATGCTGTAGGGCCCCTCGCTGACCAGCGAACCGCCATGCCCCCGGGTATCGTAGCGCAGCACACGGAAATGTTCGGCCCATGCCGGGATCTGCGCATCCCACATGTGCAGGTCGGTGCCCAGCGAATTGGACAGGACCAACACCGGCGCATCGGCCGGGCCGTCGAGTTGGTAATGCATTTCGCCATCGGCCAGTTGCAGGTGCGCCACAGCAGTCTCCTTTCAGGCAGTGAATCGTTGATGTTCGGCCACGGCGCGCGCCACCCAGACGCGGGCCTGGCCAAGGTAATGGGCCGGGTCGAGCAGGCGGTCGAGTTCGTCGGCGGACAGTTCGGCGCTAACCTGCGGCTCGTCGCCCAGCACGGCACGCAAATGGCGCTCCTCGGCCACGGCGCGCTGGCAGCATTGCTCCAGTAGGTGATGGGCACGCTCGCGCCCCAGGCGCTGGGCGAGCACGATACTGACGGCCTCGGCAAGCACCAGGCCCTGGGTCAGATCCAGGTTGCGGCGCATGCGGGCGGCGTCCACCTCCATGCCCTCGGCGATCAGCTGCGCCTGGCGCAGGGCGCCGGAGACCAGGCAACAGATTTCCGGCAGGGTTTCCCATTCGGCGTGCCACAGGCCGAGGCTACGCTCATGCTCCTGGGGCATCGCGGCAAACAATGTCGAGACCAATCCCGGTACCCGGGTGGCAGCACCGATCAGCACCGCCGCGCCCACCGGGTTACGCTTGTGCGGCATGGTCGAGGACCCGCCCTTGCCCGGCGCGGCGGGCTCGAACAGCTCGCCCGCCTCGGTCTGCATCAGCAGGCTGACATCCCGGCCGAACTTCCCCAGGCTGCCGGCGACCAGGCCCAATACCGAGGCAAACTCCACCAGGCGGTCCCGCTGGGTGTGCCACGGCTGTTCGGGCAAGGACAGTTTCAACTGCGCGGCCAGGGCTTCTGCCACCGGCAAGGCCTTGCTGCCCAGCGCCGCCAGGCTGCCCGAAGCGCCGCCAAACTGCAGTACCAGCAGGCGCGGGCGCAGCTCCTTGAGGCGCTGGCGATGACGGGTCAGGGCGCCGAGCACACCGGCCAGTTTCATCCCCAGCGTCACCGGCGTGGCATGCTGCAGCCAGGTACGCCCCACCAGCGGCGTGTCGGCATGTTGCAGGGCCTGACGAGCCAAGGTGTCGGCCAATTTGCCAAGGTCACGGTCGATCAGCGTCAGGGCGTCACGCAGTTGCAGCACCAGGCCGCTGTCCATCGCATCCTGGCTGGTCGCGCCCAAGTGCACGTAGCGCTCGGCCTCGGGCACGCCGCTGGCGACCACCTTGCCCAAGGCCTTGACCAACGGAATCGCCGAGTTGCCAGCGGTGGCGATGGCATCGGCCAAGGCACGCACGTCATAACGCTCGGCCTTGCAGGCCGTCTCGATGGCGGTCACCGCCGTGTGCGGCACTAGACCGGCACCGGCCTCGGCGCGGGCCAAGGCGGCCTCGAAATCGAGCATGCCCTGCAACCGGCCGCGGTCAGAGAAGATCTCGCGCATCGCCGGCGCGGTGAAGTAGGCGTCGAACAGTTGGTTGCTCATGCAACGTCCTTAATGATCGTGATGCAGATACGCCGCCTGCTTGGGCAGGCGCAGGCTGAACAGGAAGGCCACCGCCATCATCGCGGTCACGTACCAGTAGAAGGTGTTCTCCATGCCTAAGGTTTTCAAGCCCAGCGCCACGTATTCGGCCGAGCCGCCAAACACCGCGTTGGCCACCGCGTAGGCCAGCCCCACCCCCAGCGCACGGACCTGCGGCGGGAACATCTCGGCCTTCACCAAGCCGCTGATGGAGGTGTAGAAACTGACGATGCACAGCGCCAGGGTCACCAGCACGAAGGCCATGAACGGACTGCTCACGGTCTTCAGCGCCATCAGCAGCGGCACGGTGAAAATCGTCCCCAGGGCGCCGAACAGGAGCATCGAGTTGCGTCGACCGATACGGTCGGAGAGCATGCCGAACACCGGCTGCAGGATCATGAACAGGAACAGCGCGCCGGTCATGACGTAACTGGCGCTCTTGGCGTTCATGCCGGCGGTGTTGACCAGATACTTCTGCATGTAGGTGGTGAAGGTGTAGAAGATCAGCGAGCCACCGGCGGTGTAGCCCAATACCGTGACAAAGGCGGCGGCATGGTTGCGGAAAAGCCCGCGAATGGTACCAGCCTCCTTGTCCTGGCGAGTCTCGGCACTGCTGGTCTCCTTCAGCGAGCGGCGCAGCATCAGCGAGATCAGCGCGGCGATGGCGCCGACCACGAACGGGATGCGCCAGCCATAAGCACGCAGCTCATCCTCGGTGAGCAGCTGTTGCAGGATCACCACCACCAGCACCGCCAGCAACTGGCCGCCGATCAGGGTGACGTACTGGAACGAAGCGAAGAAGCCGCGCTGACCGCGCAAGGCCACTTCGCTCATGTAGGTGGCGGTGGTGCCGTACTCGCCGCCCACCGACAGGCCCTGGATTAGCCGCGCCAGGAGCAGCAGCGCCGGCGCCCAGGCGCCAATGCTGGCGTAGGTGGGCAGGCAGGCGATGATCAGCGAGCCGCCGCACATCATCAGCACCGAGATCATCAGCGAATTCTTGCGCCCGTGGCGGTCGGCCAGGCGGCCGAAGATCCAGCCACCGATGGGGCGCATCAGAAAGCCCGCGGCGAACACGCCTGCCGTGTTGAGCAACTGCACGGTGGGGTCATCGGAGGGAAAGAAGGCCGGTGCAAAGTAGATCGCGCAGAAGGCGTAGACATAGAAGTCGAACCATTCCACCAGGTTGCCCGAGGAGGCGCCGACGATGGCGAAGATCCGCTTGCTGCGTTCTTCGCCGGTGTAATAGCTGGAAGTCATGGTGTTTTTACTCCTGGGAGGTCACTGCAAAGTCTAGACATACCCAGTAACAATCTCGTTCCACTGTCGCCCCGCGATTGGGCCGGTGCCGGTCAAACCCGCTCGATGGCCAACGCCAAGCCCTGACCGACGCCTACGCACATGGTCGCCAACCCCTTGCGCCCACCGCTCCTCTCCAGCTGATGCAACGCCGTCAGCACCAACCGCGCCCCGCTCATCCCCAGCGGATGCCCCAGGGCAATCGCACCGCCGTTAGGGTTGACCTGCGGCGCATCATCCGCCACGCCCAGCTCGCGCAGCACCGCAAGCCCCTGGCTGGCGAACGCCTCGTTGAGCTCGATGACATCGAAATCCGCCACCGCCACACCCAGCCGTTCGGTCAGTTTGCGCACCGCCGGCACCGGGCCGATCCCCATCACCCGTGGCGCCACGCCGGCACTGGCCATGCCCAGCACCCGGGCCCGTGGGGTCAGGCCATGTTTCTTCACCGCATCGGCCGAGGCCAGGATCAGTGCGGCGGCGCCATCGTTGACGCCCGATGCATTACCTGCGGTAACCGTCTTGTCCGGGCCATTGACCGGCTTGAGCCTGTTCAGCGCCTCCAGCGTGGTGTCCGGGCGCAGGTGCTCATCCTGCTCGACCACGGTCTCGCCTTTTTTATGGGCGATACGCACCGGCACGATCTCTTCGGCGAAGTAACCAGCAGCCTGCGCGGCGGCAGCCTTTTGCTGGCTGCGCAGGGCGAAGGCGTCCTGGTCGGCGCGCGACACCTGGTAATCGTCAGCGACGTTGTCGGCGGTCTCGGGCATGGCGTCCACGCCATGTTGCGCCTTCATCAACGGATTGACGAAGCGCCAGCCGATGGTGGTGTCCTCAAGCTTCATGTTGCGCGAGTAGCCGTTCTCGGCTTTTCCCATCACGAACGGCGCGCGGGACATCGACTCGACGCCACCGGCAATGGCCAGCTCCATCTCGCCACTGGCGATGGCGCGAAACGCGCTGCCGATGGCGTCCATGCCCGAGGCGCACAGACGATTGAGGGTCACGCCAGGAATGCTCTGCGGCAGGCCGGCCAGCAGCAGCGCCATGCGCGCCACGTTACGGTTGTCCTCGCCGGCCTGGTTGGCGCAACCGAGGAACACTTCGTCGAGCAGCTCCCACTGCACCTGCGGATTGCGCTCGACCAGCGCCTTGAGCGGCACCGCCGCCAGGTCGTCGGCGCGCACGCCGGCCAGGGCGCCGCCAAAGCGGCCAATGGGGGTGCGAATGGCGTCGCAGATAAAGACGTCACGCATCAGGCTTCTCCTGCCGTCTGGCCATGGGCGGCGGCGGTGCGCGCTTCGAGGTCGCGCAGGGCGGACAGCTCGACATCGCTGGGTGCCGCGGTCTGCAGCACGTCGTCGGCGAAGCGGATCGCCCAGCCAGTGGCGGCAACGATCTGCTCGCGGGTTACGCCCGGGTGGATCGACGTGACCACGAATTCATGGGTGCCCGCTTCCGGCTCCATGATGCACAGGTCGGTGATGATGCCGACCGGCCCCTCGCCGGGCAGGCCCAGGCGCTTGCGCGAGTCACCGCCTTCACCGTGGCCGACCGAGGTGATGAAATCGAGCTTGTCGACGAAGGCGCGTGGCGACTGCTTGAGGATGATCAGCACCTGCTTGGCGGAACCGGCGATCTCCGGCGCACCACCGGCACCTGGCAGGCGAGTCTTCGGCGCGTGGTAGTCGCCGACCACCGTGGTGTTGATATTGCCGAAGCGGTCGACCTGGGCCGCGCCGAGGAAACCGACGTCGATGCGCCCGCCCTGCAGCCAGTAGCGGAAGATCTCGCCGGTCGGCACCACGGTGTCGGCAGTCTCGGCCAGCTCGCCGTCACCGATGGACAGCGGCAACACACTCGGCTTGGCACCGATCGGGCCGGACTCGTAGATCAGCACGACATCGGGCGACGAGGTCAGGCGCGCCAGATTGGCGGCCTTCGACGGCAAGCCGATGCCGACGAAGCACACGGCACCGTTGCGCAGGCGGCGGGCCGCCGCGACGGTCATCATTTCGGAAGTGGAGTAGCTCATTGCGCGGCCTCCGCGGTGCTGGCCAGCTTGGCCTGGAATTCGGTGAAGTCCCGGGTGCCACGGATGAAGGTGTCGATCCAGGCGGTGAACGACTCGCGGTTGCGGGCGATCGGGTCCCAGGCCTGGTAGAAGCGGTTGTCGCGCTCGTAGTAGCCGTGGGCGTAGGACGGGTGGGCGCCGCCGGGCACCAGGCACACCGCGCTGAGCGCCCAGGTCGGCAGCACGCAGGCATTCATCGGCGCATTCAAGTCATCGACGATCTCCTCGACGGTGACGATGCAGCGCTTGGCCGCCAGGGCCGCTTCCTTCTGCACGCCGAGGATGCCCCACAACAGCACGTTGCCCTTGCGGTCGGCCTTCTGCGCGTGGATCACGGTGACGTCCGGACGCACCGACGGCACAGCGGCGAGCACCTCGCCGGTGAACGGGCAGGTGACGCTCTTGATCAGCGGGTTGACCTTCGGCAGGTCGGAGCCGGCGTAGGCACGCAGCACCGCGAACGGCAGGCCGGAGGCGCCGGCGACATAGGCGTTGGCCAGGTCGGCGTGGCTGTGCTCTTCGATCTCGATGGCGTGCGGCCACTGCTTCTCCACCGCGTCGCGCAGGCGATGCAGCGAACCGACGCCGGGATTGCCACCCCAGGAGAAGATCAGTTTGCGCGCGCAGCCGGCACCGATCAGCTGGTCGTAGATCAGGTCCGGGGTCATGCGCACCAGGGTCAGGTCGCGCTTGCCCTGACGGATGATCTCGTGACCGGCCGCCGTCGGGATCAAGTGGGTGAAGCCTTCGAGGGCGACGCTGTCGCCGTCCTGGATGAACTGCTTCACAGCCTCGTGAAGCGAGAGGATTGCTGCCATTGGAGACTCCTGGTCAGGTCGAGTCGAGTCAGTGAGCAGCGGGCCATTGCGTCGCTGCGATGGGCCCAGATTACGGAGGCTATCGGGGTGGTTACAATCCGATAATCGCACTTTAGTGCGATTATCGAACAGATTGTTATCTTGCTATTTATGCACGCCTATCGTCTCAGGTCGCGTCGGCGTGGCTCACCAGCCCCTTGACCACCACTGCCAGGGTGGCCAGCGCCGCCGGCACCAACAGCGCGGTCAGTACCTGCTCGAAGGTCCACCCCAGCCCCAGCAGCGTCGCCCCGCTCCACGCACCGAGAATCGCGCCGAAGCGACCGATCCCGAGCATCCACGACACCCCAGTGGCACGCCCCTGGGTCGGGTAGAACCGCGCTGCAAGCGAAGGCATGGCCGACTGCGCGCCGTTCACGCACATGCCGGCGACCAGCACTAGCGTGGCCAGCAAGGTAATGTTGCCCAGGCTCTGCCCCACGGCATAGGCGAACACACCCGCCAGCAGGTAGAAGATGCCGATCACCTTGTGCGGGTTGAAGCGGTCCATCGCCCAACCCACGGCCACCGCACTGAGCACGCCGCCGAACTGGAACAATGCGCCGATGAAGGCAGCCTGCTCCATGCTCGCGCCGCTGTCACGCATCAGGGTCGGCAACCAGCTGGTCAGCAGGTAGACGATCACCAGCCCCATGAAGTAGGTCAGCCACAGCAGCACGGTGCCCAGGCCATAGGTGCCCGAGAAGATCACCGCGAACACGTTGCGCGTCGCCACCACCTTGTGCTCAGGCACGCTGAAGCTCGCAGCCTGGGCCACCAGGGCCGGGGCAATCGGCGCCAGGGTCCGGCGCACCTTCTCGGTGCCACGATTGCGCACCACCAGGAACCGCGCCGACTCCGGCAACCAGACCAACAACACCAGCGCCAGCAGCAACGGCAGCACCCCGCCGATCACCAGCAGGCTATGCCAGCCGTAGGCCGGGATCAGCTTGGCCGAGATGAAACCACCCCCGGCCATGCCCAGGTTGAAGCCACAGAACATGCTGGTCACCAGCAGCGACTTGAGCCGTTCCGGGGTGTACTCGGAAAGCAAGGTAGTGGCATTGGGCATGCCCGCCCCCAGGCCCAGGCCGGTCAAAAAGCGCAGCACCAGCAACTGGTCGACATTGCTGGCGTAGGCCGAGGCCAGGCTGAAACCGCCGAACACCAGCACCGCCCCCACCAGCACGCCCTTGCGCCCGAAGCGGTCGGCCAACGGCCCGGACCCAAGGGCACCGAACACCATGCCGATCAGCGCGGCGCTCATCACCGGGCCGAGGCTGGCGCGGTCGATGCCCCATTCCTGGGATAGCGCCGGGGCGATGAAGCCCATGGCGGCGGTGTCCAGGCCGTCGAGGAAGACGATCAGGAAGCACAGGATCACCACCCGCCATTGATAGCGAGACAGCGGTTGGTCGTTGATGAGAGACTGGACATCGAGGCAGTTGCCGACAGCGGATTGTGGCTTGTTCATTGTTGTTATCCGGGAGTTGGGCACAGGCAGGCTACCGCGCATCGCTGATACGCAGGAGCAGTAAACGTTGGATACGACGGCCTGGGATCAGCCGGGCAGCAGCACTGCGCGCGGGTGTGGCCGCGACAGCAAAGGGACGGTCTTCATGGGGGGATGCCCTCGGGCCTGTTGTTATTGTCCGGTCGGCGAAGCCGACTCGTGCGACAGACATTAATCAGCAGGCGTGGGTGGCGCAATTCGTCGGGAACGACACTGTGCGTTTATCGAACAGGAAACGGCAGCGCCGGTTCGACAGCTCAGCCCACACGGTATGAAAGCCCGTCTGCCGCCGATGGGGCGCAATGCGCCCCGACGTTGTTCAGCCAAACAACTGGTGACACAGGTCCCGGCTGGCCGCCAGCAGGATCGGCAGGAAACGTTGCTCCAGTTCGCCACGGCTGACCCGACCGACATGGGTGCTCACGTTCAACGCCGCCAGCACCTGCCCGGAGGCGTCATAGATCGGCACGGCAATCGAACGCAACCCCTGCTCCAGTTCCTGGTCGACCACGCACCAACCCTGCTCGCGCACCTGCTGGATGCAGGCGAACAACGATTCAGGGTCGTGCAGTGTACGGCTGGTCCGCGCCTTGAGGTCGGCCCTATCCAGATATTCGTGCAGACTGGCATCGTCGAGCGCCGCCAAGAGGATGCGCCCCATCGAGGTGCAATAGGCCGGCAACCGCCCACCGACGGACAGGTCGACCGAGATCAACCGTTCGACCGTGGCCGAGCGCGCTATATAAAGGATGTCGTCGCCTTCCAGCGTGGCCATGTTGGCCGCTTCGTGTAGCTGGTCGCTGATCCGGTCGAGGTAGGGCTGTGCCGATACCGCCAACGGCGTCGACGACAGGTAGGCATGGCCAAGGGTCAACACCTTGGGCAACAGCGAATAAGTACGCCCGTCAGTGGTCGCGTAACCCAGCTTCATCAAAGTATGCAGACAACGCCGGACCGCCGCCCGGGGTATTTCCGTGCGGTGGCTGATCTGCGCGATGGTCAGGTGTCGCTTGCGCTCCTGGAACGCCTGGATCACTGCCAGCCCACGGGCCAGGGAAGTCATGAAGTCCGGGTCGCCGGTGAAGGCCTGAATGCGCTTGGCCGCGGACGCCACGATCGGCGGTGCCAGGGCGGGGCTGGTGCTGCGCGTGGGCTCGTTTGCTGGCGGCGCGCTGGTTTCTTCGCTCATGGACATGCCTCAAAAAATCGCTACCTCGTGCGATTATCGAACGAACGGCCGATAATCGCAATTGACCGCTGACACGTTTGCTTATACCTTTCCCCTGCCACATGTGGCTTCTTTGGAGAGACTGGTCAGGTACCCACCGTAGAAGTCCCAGGCAGCGGCCTCGCCTCCTAGCGAGGCCGTTTTCATTTCTGACAGAGAACGGTCAAAGTGGCCCCCTGACAAGTGGAACTTTCAGCACGCTAATCAGGCCAAAACTTTGGCTGGCCAGAATAACTTCCGGTCTATTGTCAATGACGCGTAAAGAACGATAGCCTTCGAATTGACGATTGCTATAATCGGCACTGTTGATTGCCAGTGCTGTATAACGGATCCAATCGATAAACTTTCGTTGCCTTCCTGACGCCAGCCCGCTGCTTGAGCAGTGGTGTGTCGTGTGGTGCACGGCAGGTCGCCCTCCCACGCCCAGTCATTCCAAGTGCAACGATGTGTACGCGCTGCCTGTATGTCCACATTCAGCATGTGTATTTAACGGCCAACGCCCAACTTAAACTATTCAGGTATGACTGTGACGAAAGAAGAACTGCGCGCCGAACTCGAGCGCCAGGCTGAACGTTACAAGGATGTTTACGGTGGTGAAGTCACCACCTATGCCGCACAACCCGACCCGGAACGCAAACCCTGGCGTAAACGTGCCAGCATTCTCGACCAGGCCTTCGCCCAGGAGATCGAGAAGATCGAAAAGGAACTGCGCAGCGACGGCGATTGAAGCTGAGCGATGCTATAGCGCCATCACCCTATGGCGATTGCAGCGAGGCATCCTGGACAAAATTGCTCGATATGAAATGGAATCACACAAATTTCATACAAGCGTTTTAATTGCGGAAAACTTGCCTAAATCGTCTCAAATCGCTGATTTTTCTGAAATTTATCGATTTTTTACGGCATTTTTTCGCAATAGCCCACTCGCACGACGCGTGGATGGGGTCGACATTCCCCTGCCATCGGTCAGTGGCGGGTGCATCGATTGCAATGGTTTTCTGGCATAATCCGCCCCCCCTAAGACCGCCAGACAACCTTCATGATCGATTTATTCAGCGGACTGGATGCCTGGGTTATCGTGAGCCTGACGCTCGCTCTGACCTTCGTGCTCGCATTCGAGTTCATCAATGGCTTTCATGACACCGCCAACGCGGTAGCCACTGTCATCTATACCAAGGCCATGCCACCGCACCTGGCCGTGTTCTTCTCCGGGGTGTTCAACTTCCTCGGCGTTCTGCTCGGCGGTGTCGGGGTGGCCTACGCCATCGTCCACCTGCTTCCGGTCGAACTGCTGATCAACGTGAACACCGGCCACGGCCTGGCCATGGTCTTCTCGCTGCTGGCTGCCGCCATCACCTGGAACCTGGGCACCTGGTACTTCGGTATCCCGGCCTCCAGCTCGCACACCCTGATCGGCTCGATCCTCGGTGTCGGCCTGGCCAACGCCCTGCTCAGCGACATTCCACTGGGCGACGGCGTCAACTGGCAGAAGGCGATCGACATCGGCATGTCCCTGGTGCTTTCGCCCATGGCCGGCTTCGCTGTCGCCGCCCTGCTGCTGATCGGCCTGAAATGGTGGCGTCCGCTGTCGAAGATGCACAAGACCCCGGACCAGCGCCGCAAGCTCGACGACAAGAAGCACCCGCCGTTCTGGAACCGCCTGGTGCTGGTGATCTCGGCCATGGGCGTGAGCTTCGTGCACGGCTCCAACGATGGCCAGAAAGGCATCGGCCTGATCATGCTGGTACTGATCGGCATCGTCCCCGCCAAGTTCGTCCTCGACCTGAACAGCACCACCTACCAGATCGAGCGTACCCGTGACGCCACCCTGCACCTGAGCCAGTTCTACCAGCGCAACGCCGCCACCCTGGGCGAGTTCCTGGCGCTGGGCAAGGCGCAAGCGAGCGACCTGCCGGAGCAGTTCAGCTGCAATCCACAGCAGACCGAGCCAACCATCGCCGCGCTGCAATCGTCGCTGGCCGGCGTGACCGACTACCGCGCCCTGAGCGCCGAGAAGCGCGTCGAAGTACGTCGCTACCTGCTGTGCCTGGACGACACGGCGAAGAAGGTCGGCAAGCTGCCGGGCCTGCAGGCCCGTGAAAAGGCCGACCTGGAGAAACTGCGCAAGGACCTGACCGCCACCACCGAGTACGCACCGTTCTGGGTGATCGTCGCCGTCGCTCTGGCCCTGGGCCTGGGTACCATGGTCGGCTGGAAACGCGTGGTACTGACTGTCGGCGAGAAGATCGGCAAGCAGGGCATGACCTATGCCCAGGGCATGTCGGCCCAGATCACCGCGGCCTGCGCCATCGGCATGGCCAACGTGTTCAGCCTGCCGGTGTCCACCACCCACGTGCTGTCGTCGGGTGTCGCCGGTACCATGGTCGCCAACAAGAGCGGCCTGCAGGGCGGCACCGTGAAGACCATTCTGCTGGCCTGGGTGCTCACCCTGCCGGCAACGATGGGCCTGGCGGCTGGCCTGTTCTGGCTGGCCACCAAGGCGATTGGCTGAGTGCTGATGCAGTACTGAAAAAGGCGCCTTTGCAGGGCGCCTTTTTCATATCCGTCATTCGAGGCCTATCGCGGGGTAACGGGTTTAACGTTTCTTCCCTCCCAGCAACGATCCCATCAAACCACGCACCAACTGCCGCCCCAACTGATTGGCCGCCTGGCGCACCGCTGACTTGATGGCCTGCCCCGCCGCGCTCTGCAGAAACTCGCCGGCCTTGTCGGCGAAGCTGTCCTCGTCGGCCTCGGCCTGGGGCGCGGGCTCCACCGGCTCGCCCTTGCGCTGGGTCAGCATTTCATAGGCCGACTCACGGTCCACCGGCTTGTCATAGCGCCCTGCCAGCGGCGATGCCGCGATCAGTGCCTGCCGCTCTGCTGCGCTCAATGGCCCGATCCGCGACTGCGGTGGCGCGACCAGCACCCGCTGGACCATGGCCGGCGTACCCTTCTCCTCCAACGTCCCGACCAGCGCCTCACCAATGCCCAGCTCGGTCAACACCGCCAGACTGTCGAACGCCGGATTGGGACGGAAACCATCGGCCACCGCGCGCAGCGACTTCTGCTCCTTGGCGGTGAATGCCCGCAGGCCATGCTGGATGCGCAGCCCCAACTGAGCCAGTACCGCATCCGGCAGGTCGCCCGGTGACTGGGTGACGAAATACACCCCCACGCCCTTGGAGCGGATCAACCGCACCACCTGCTCCAGGCGGTCCTGCAACGCCTTGGGGGTGCCGTTGAACAGCAGGTGCGCTTCGTCGAAGAACAGTGCCAGCACCGGCTTGTCGGCATCGCCACGCTCCGGCAACTGCTCGAACAGCTCGGCCAGCAGCCACAACAGGAAGGTCGCGTAGACCTTGGGCGCGTCATGCACCAGGCGGCTGGCATCGAGCAGGTGAATACGCCCGCGACCATCGCCTTCGGGGCGCAGCAGGTCCTGCAGTTGCAGCGCCGGCTCGCCGAACAGCGCCTCGGCGCCCTGCTGTTCCAGGGTCGCCAGCCGGCGCAGCAAGGCCTGCGTGGAAGCGCCGGTCATCAAGGCGCTGTCCTCGCCCAGCAGCTGCGGGTTGTCCTTCAGGTGCGCGAGCAGGGCCTTGAGGTCTTTCAGGTCGAGCAGCAGCAGGCCTTCGCGATCGGCCACCTTGAACGCCGCATACAAGGCGGCCTGCTGGCTGTCGGTGAGCTCCAGCAGGTTGCCCAGCAACAACGGTCCCATTTCGCTCAAGGTAGTGCGCAATGGATGCCCCGATTGCCCCGCGATATCCCAAAGACTTACCGGATAAGCCTGGGGCGTGTGGTTCAGCCAGGGCATGCCGGCGATCCGCTCGGCCACCTTGCCCTGGGGCGCCCCCGCCGCGCCCAGGCCGCACAGGTCGCCCTTCACATCTGCGGCGAATACCGCGACCCCGGCATCGCTGAACAGTTCGGCCAGATGTTGCAGGGTGACCGTCTTGCCGGTGCCGGTGGCCCCGGCCACCAGGCCGTGCCGGTTGGCCAGGCGCATGGACTGGGACACCGGCTGACCATCGGGACCTGCTCCTACTACCATTCGTAAGAAATCCGACATCTTCTTTCATCCCCTGCTCAAGTTCTGACGCGTGACAGCCGATATTTCAAATTGATTCTTCCAGAAAGACAGTAACAACCCGAAAAGGACCCACGGGAATTGTTGCACTGTTTTCCAGCCGTGCTTTGTGCGAACGACCCGATAAAAAACCTTAGCGGACGCGATCACGTTATGAATAAAAGCCTTCGTTTCAGCCATAAGATTCTTCTGGCGGCATCACTGATCGTGATACTCGCCTTCAGCCTCTTCACCCTTTACAACGACTACCTCCAGCGTAACGCCATTCGCGAAGACCTGGAGAACTACCTGGCTGAGATGGGCGAGTCCACCTCCACCAATATCCGCAACCTGTTCGAAGGGCGCATCAAGCTGGTCGAGAACGTCGCCCAGAATATTGCCCAGTACCCACAGAACACCGGTACCCTGCTGGGCCAGAACGCCCTCACCTCGAGCTTCCAGACCATCTATCTGGGCCAGCCCGACGGCACCTTCACCGTGCGCCCGGACACCAAGATGCCCGACGGCTATGACCCGCGCGTGCGTCCTTGGTACAAGGACGGCCTGAACGCCAATGGCACGATCCTCACCGAACCCTATATCGACATGGCCACCAATGAGCTGGTCATTTCGATCATCAGCACCGCCTCGCGCTCGGTCGGCGTGGTCGGCGGCGACCTGGCCCTCGACGGCCTGGTGCAGATCATCAACTCGCTGAACTTCGGCGGCATGGGCTACGCGTTTCTGGTCAACGACCAGGGCAAGATCCTGGTACACCCGGACAAGAACCTGGTGATGAAGTCGCTGTCGGACCTGTTCCCGCAGAACACCCCCAGGCTGTCCAGCAACCTGACCGAAGTGACGCTCAACGGCGAAACCCGCCTGCTCACCTTCACCCCGGTCAAGGGCCTGCCGTCGGCCAACTGGTACATCGGCCTGTCGGTGGACAAGGACAAGGCCTTCTCGATGCTCAGCACCTTCCGCACTTCGGCGGTGATCGCCACCCTGGTGGCGGTGGTGATCATCATCGCCCTGCTCGGCCTGCTGATCCGCGTGCTGATGCAGCCACTGCACACCATGACTCGCGCCATGTCGAACATCGCCGAGGGTGAAGGCGACCTGACCCGCCGCCTGGAAATCCACAACCACGACGAGTTCGGCATCCTCGGTACCGCCTTCAACCGCTTCGTCGAGCGTATCCATGGTTCGATCCGCGAGGTGTCCTCGGCCACCGAGCAAGTCAACGAAGTGGCGCTGCGGGTCATCAGCGCCTCGAATTCGTCGATGAGCAACTCCGACGAGCAGTCCAACCGCACCAACAGCGTCGCCGCCGCCATCAACCAGCTCGGCGCCGCCGCCCAGGAAATCGCCGGCAACGCCGCCCAGGCCTCGCAGCATGCCAGCTCCGCGCGGCTGCTGGCCGAGGAAGGCCAGCAGGTGGTGCAACGCAACATCGATGCGATGAACCGCCTGTCGGACCTGATCGTCACCTCCAGCGAGCATATCGAGACGCTGAACAACAAGACCGTCAACATTGGCCAGATCCTCGAGGTGATCACCAGCATTTCCCAGCAGACCAACCTGCTCGCCCTCAACGCCGCCATCGAGGCTGCTCGCGCCGGCGAGGCAGGACGTGGCTTTGCCGTGGTCGCCGACGAGGTGCGCAACCTGGCACACCGCACCCAGGAGTCGGCGCAACAGGTGCAGACCATGATCGAGGAGCTGCAGGTCGGCGCCCGCGAGTCGGTCGACACCATGGGCCAGAGCCAGCGTCATAGCCAGGACAGCATGGAGATCGCCAACCAGGCCGGTGAACGCCTGGGCAGCGTCACCCAGCGCATCGGCGAGATCGACGGCATGAACCAGTCGGTGGCTACCGCCACCGAAGAGCAGACCGCCGTGGTCGACTCGATCAACATGGATATCAACGAGATCAACATGCTCAACCAGGAAGGCGTCGAGAACCTGCAGGCCACCCTGCGCGCCTGCTCGGACCTCGAGCAACAGGCCGGCCGCCTCAAGCAACTGGTCGGCAGCTTCCGCATCTGACCTGCCGCCCGCTCCCGTCATGGGAGCGGGCTTGCCCCGCGACAGGGCGCCCCGCCAAATCCCGATCGAACAAACTATCCTTCAGACAGGTCAACCCTCAGGCGCGTCATCGCCGGTTCATTACCGCCGGATGACACACTCGAGGAAGATCCCGGAGGGATGCTGATCGTGCACATCGCCGACATCACCATGTTCTACGCCCCGGCCAGCGGCGGCGTGCGAACCTATCTTGATGCCAAACACCGCCGCCTCGACGCCATGCCCGGCGTTCGCCACAGCCTGCTGATTCCCGGTGCCAATGCCAGCCATGTCGATGGTGTCTACCACGTACCGGCCCCGCCCCTGCCCTTCGGCAATGGCTACCGCTTCCCGGTGCGCCTGGCGCCCTGGTGCAAGGAGCTGCGCCGCCTGCAGCCCGACCTGATCGAGGTCGGTGACCCCTACCTCACCGCCTGGGCAGCCCTCGAGGCGCGGCGCAAGCTCGATGTGCCGGTGATCGGCTTCTATCATTCCGACCTGCCCTTGCTGGTGAGCAACCGCATGGGCAACTGGTTCACCCCCAATGTCGAGGCCTACGTCAGCAAGCTCTACGGGCATTTCGACCGAGTCCTGGCGCCCAGCCAGGTAATGGCCGACAAGTTGCGCCGGCTGGGTGTTGAGAATGTGCACGTGCAGCGCCTGGGTGTGGACTTGGCGCTGTTCAACCCCGACCGGCACGACCCCGGCCTGCGTGCAGAGATGGGCATCGCCGACGACCGTCGCCTGCTGGTGTTCGCTGGTCGCGGCTCACGGGAAAAGAACCTGCCGGTGCTGCTCGACTGCATGCAAGCGCTCGGCCAGCCCTACCACCTGCTGCTGGTGGGCTCGAACATGCCGGCCAACGTGCCGGGCAATGTCAGCGTGATCGACCACTTCTGCCCGCCCACGCAGATCGCACGACTGCTGGCCAGCGCCGACCTTCTGGTGCATGCCGGTGACCAGGAGACCTTCGGTCTGGTGATACTCGAGGCCATGGCCAGCGCGACGCCCGTGGTGGCCGTGCGTGCCGGCGCCTTTAGCGAGATCGTCGACGGGCACTGCGGCCGGCTGTGTCCACCCAACAATGGCCAAGCCATGGCCGAAGCTGTGCGCGAGGCGTTCGACAGCGGTGTGGACCAGCTGGGCCGTCAGGCGCGCCAGCATGTGGAGCGCCATTACAGTTGGGACACCGTGGTCAACGGTTTGCTCCAGCATTACCAGGCAGTGCTCGGCCACCCACTGACGGTGCGCGCCCATGGCTGAGGGCCAGACCGCCACGCGCAGCCTGATGCTGGTGCTGCACGATGTCGCGCCAGAAACCTGGCCAGACTACCAGCCCTTTGTCCAGGCCATCGACGCACTGGGCGGGGTGCCTATGACCTGGCTGGTGGTGCCGGATTTCCACCATCGCAATCCACTGACGCGTTCTCCTACCTTTTGCCGACTGCTCGAGCGGCGCCTGGCCCAAGGTGACGAGCTGGCCTTGCATGGCTACTACCACGCCGACGATGGCCCGCCACCGCGCGGACCGGGCGAATACTTCATGCGCCGGATCTATACCCACGAAGGCGAGTTCCATGGGCTGAACCAGGCAGATGCCCTGCAGCGCCTGCAGGCGGGGCTGGCACTGTTCGAGAAACAGGGCTGGCCGGTGGCGGGTTTCGTCGCTCCCGCCTGGTTGATGAGCGAAGGCACGCGCCAGGCATTGCGGGCGTTGCCGCTGCGCTATACCAGTTCACCGCGCCATCTCTACCGACTGCCGGATTTCACCGCCTTCGATGCCCCGGGGCTGGTGTGGAGCGCACGCAGCGCTTGGCGCCGCGGCCTGTCGAGGGTGGTCAGCGACTGGCAGTGCCGCCGCTGGAGCGAAGCCGACACCCTGCGCCTGGGTCTGCATCCGGTCGACATGCGCCACGCCAGCGCACGCAATTACTGGCTCGACACCCTGCACCGGTTGCTGGCCCAAGGCCGTGAGCCACTGACCAAGTCCGCCTGGCTGGGGCGCCAGGCCGCCCCATGAAGCGCCTGGGCTGGTTGGCCCTGGCACTGCTGCTGGCAATGCTGGTGCCCACCCTGCTCGGCGGCAGCGACCTGCTCCCGCGCCTGCGCGCGTTCGACGCCGGGCTGATGCTGTTGCTGCTGGCCATGATCCTGCTGTGCTGGATCCTCAATGCCGCCCGTCTGCGCCTGCTGCTGGGTGAGCAGAGCACACAGGTGGGACGCATGCACAGCCTGGGCGTGGTGATGGCCACAGAGTTTGCCATCTGCACCACCCCCGGCGGGAGCGGTGGCCCGTTGACCCTGATGACACTGCTGGCCCGCGCGCGCATCGCGCCATCGCGCAGTGGCGCGGTGTTCGCCATGGACCAATTGAACGACCTGCTGTTCTTCTTCTGTGCGATGCTGGCGATTGCCGCCTATGCCCTGTTCCACCGCCTCGGTCATAGCCAGGCGCAGATGCTGCTGGGCAGCGCCCTGCTGCTGTGCGCCGCACTTGCGGGGATTTTCCTGCTGCTGCGCTATCGACGCGCGGTGATGCGCGGCAACGGTCGGTTGTTGCTTCGCCTGGGCATCGCGCCGGCACGCCGATGGCGCTGGGCGCGCAAGCTGCTGCGCTTTGTCCACGCACTGAGCGAAACCTGGAGCATGCCAAGGCGCACACTGGCGCTGGTGTTCATCCTCACCTGCGCGCACTGGTGCCTGCGCTATAGCGTGCTGTATCTGGCGTTGCGGGGATTGGGGGTGGACCTGGCGTGGATTGCCAGTTTCCTGGTGCAGATGCTCTCGCTCAGTGCCGGGCAGTTCAGCCTGTTGCCAGGCGGTGCCGGTGCGGCGGAGCTGACCTCGGCGACCTTGCTGTCACCGCTGGTGGGCAGTTCGACGGCAGCCGCGGCGATCCTGATCTGGCGCGCGGTTACCTATTACTTCTATCTGCTGGCGGGCGGGCCGGTGTTCCTGTTCCTGCTGGTGCGTCCACGGCAGGCGCAGCGTCACCAGACGGGTTGAGTCGTCCCCAGAGCTCGGCGGCACCGGGAAACTCGGTGCCGTCCTCGCCGCTCAACGCCTCGGGATCGAAGCGGGCCAGGCAGCCTTCGCCCAAGGTCGCTGGCGCCGAGGCGCCGGCCTTGTCACGCGGATCTGCCATGCCTGAGCCCTCGTCTCAGTTGAACACCACGGTCTTGTTGCCATGCACCAGCACGCGGTCTTCCAGGTGGTAGCGCAGGCCACGGGCCAGGACCATCTTTTCCACGTCACGGCCAAAGCGCACCATGTCCTCGATGCTGTCGGCGTGACTGACACGCACCACGTCCTGCTCGATGATCGGGCCGGCGTCCAACTCCTCGGTCACGTAGTGGCAGGTCGCGCCGATCAGCTTCACGCCGCGCAGCGCCGCCTGGTGGTACGGCTTGGCACCCACGAACGAGGGCAGGAAACTGTGGTGGATGTTGATGACCTTTTCGGCGTATTCCTGGCACAGCTGCGGCGGCAGGATCTGCATGTAGCGCGCCAGCACCACGGCATCGGCGCCGTATTCGGCGACCAGGCGCGAGACCTCGGCGAACGCCGGCTGCTTGTCCTTCGGATCGACCGGCACATGGTGGAACGGAATGCCGTGCCACTCGACCATGCTGCGCAGGTCATTGTGGTTGGAGATCACGCAGGGAATCTCGCAGTCCAGCTCATCGGTGTGCCAGCGGTGCAGCAGGTCGGCCAGGCAGTGCGATTCGCGGCTGGCCATCAGCACCACGCGCTTCTTCTGCGCCGAGTCGGTGATCCGCCAGGTCATGGAGAACTCTTCGGCGATTGGGGCGAACGCCTCACGGAAAGCCTCGATACCGAACGGCAGGGACTCGGCGCGGATCTCATGGCGCATGAAGAACCAACCGCTCTGCTCGTCGGAGTGGTGGCTGGCTTCATTGATCCAGCCATTGTAGAGGGCCAGGAAATTACTGACTTTTGCCACGATGCCGACACGGTCGGGGCAGGCAATCACCAGTCGATAGGTGCGCATGAGGGAGACTCCAGAACTTCGCAAAGGCGCATATTCTAGCGACCTGCCGGGAAAAACGCAGTAAGCATCTACACCCCTGCGCCCTCACGCTCAAGGACACCGTCGCACACGCCTATTCCCTTCATCCCAAGGGGAAATGGCCAGAGGCCCAGACAAATTGTAAATTTTTCTTAACCTAATGACTGCGCAGTCAGTGCCTACTATTAAATGAGTGATCAATATTAAATTGTTTACTTGAGAGTTTCGCCTGTCTATTATTGCCTCACTGTCTCTCTCTGAACATGCATTAAGGAACACACCATGTCCCTGATCAACGAATACCGCGCCACCGAAGAAGCCATCAAAGAACTTCAAGCCCGCCTGGCCAACCTGTCGCAAGACGGCAAGCTGCAAAAAGAGCTGGAGTTCGAAAAGAAACTGCGCGAGCTGATGGCCGAAAACGGCAAGTCGCTGCGTGACGTGATCGCCCTGCTCGATCCCGAAAGCAAACTGAGCAAAGCCCCGCGTGGCGCAGTCAAGACCACCGGCACCAAGCGTGCGCGCAAGGTCAAGCAATACAAGAACCCGCACAACGGCGAGGTTATTGAAACCAAGGGTGGCAATCACAAGACCCTGAAAGAGTGGAAAGCCAAGTGGGGCGGCGACGTCGTCGAAAGCTGGGCTACCCTGCTGGATTGATTCGCCTGATAGGCGCATTGGTTTCAACATTAAAAACGCCGGCACTTGCCGGCGTTTTTTGTTTATCTGCACATTTCAAAGCTGGTACTGCACTTTCAGTTGCCGGACATGAGCTTGCCAAGCCTCCAGCACCTGCCGTCCCGCTTCGCTGGCGTCGGCCCAACTGCCCTGGCATGCCAACTCGAAGTCCGCCAGGGTATTAGGCGCACCGTAAGTAGGATCAGTAAGCCGCTGCTGACAGAATCCATACCAACGGGCGTGCTCCTGTTCATCAAGGGTGTCGGAAAAGTTTCGCGCGCGATAGCGGAACAGCATTTCCGGCAGCCGCGGATCATCGAACATCCAGTGCCCATGTGCCAATTGCGCCGGATCCACACGCCGCACTTGTTCACTCAGGCGCTTGTCGCGGTCACCGAGAAAACCGTCATACAACTGTTGCTCCGGATCTTCGCTGGGGGCAAAGCCTTCTTCCTGATAAATGATGTCCAGCTTGTCTCCCCAAATGGCCTGCTGATTGGCCAACTGCTCCGCCTTTACCTGCAATGCCGACAACTCGAGCCCCAGGCGTTGTTGGTCGTCCGGGCGCAGTACCGACAGTGGCGCCACTACCGGACAGCGGTTGATATGCACCAACTTCAGCGGCACCGGTAGTTCGCCCTGGGTCATCTCTTCGTGCCGCGTATACAGCCGCTGGCGCAAGGCCTCTGCACTTTCCTGGAGCAGCGGCGAAGCATCTTGTTGCAAGTCGCAGACAATCAGCGCGTTGCGGTTACGCGGATGCCAGGCCAATGGCAGCACCACGCCGATATAGTTGCGCTGGGCCGAGAAACGCCCGGAGACATGTACCAGGGGCTGTAACAGTCGAACCTGCTCCATGACCTTGTGTTTGCTGCGCAACTGGAACAACCAGTCATACAATCGCGGCTGTTTCTCACGAATCAAGCGAGCCAGGGCAATGGTCGCCCGCACGTCGGAAAGCGCCTCGTGGGCATGGCCATGGTCGATGCCATTGGCCTGGCTCAGCAGTTCCAGGCGCAGACTGGTGCGCCCGTCCTGCTGTGGCCAGACAATCCCCTCGGGGCGCAGCGCATAGGCGGTACGGACAACGTCGATCAGGTCCCAGCGGCTGTTGCCGCCCTGCCATTCCCGGGCGTAGGGGTCGAAGAAGTTGCGATAGAGGCTGTAGCGCGTGACCTCATCATCAAAACGCAAGGTGTTGTAGCCCGCGCCGCAGGTACCGGGGCGAGCCAGCTGATCGTGCACCCGGGTCATGAACTCGGCTTCGCACAGGCCCTGGTCGGCCAGCTGCCGGGGAGTGATGCCGGTCACCAGGCAGGCCGCCGGGTGCGGCAGGATATCGTCTGAGGGACGGCAGTAGAGGCTGATCGGCGCCTCGATCTCGTTGAGGTCGAGGTCGGTACGCACGCCGGCCACCTGCAGCGGGCGGTCGCTGCGCGGATTGATGCCGGTGGTTTCGTAGTCGTGCCAGAAAATGCTGGAGCTCACGGGGTCTTCCTGTATCGAGGTCGACCAGAGTCTAACGGCACGTGGGAGGGCTGGGCCAGCCTCAGGCGGAGGCGTTCATGGGACGGAAGCTGAAGAAGTCGCGCAGGGTGCGGACAAACTCATCGTATTCCTGCGGTGCCTGCAGCAGCATGAAACCGGCATCGAAATGCCCCGGCGTCTCATCTTCGCGGCACCACAGGCAACTGGCCGTCAGGTTGATGAACTGCAGGCCACCGCCGGCGAGGGGCACCCGCAGCTGCAACTCGAAGTCGGGCCCCACCAGCACCGGCAACTGGCTGATCAGCATCAGGCCATCTTCCGAAGCGTTGCCCAGATAACCGATCTGCTGGTCGGTGCAGCGGTTGAACACCTTGAGCACGCAAGGCAGCTGATGACGTTGTATGTGTCGCTCGATAAACATGATCGCAGTGAAGTCCTGTACCTGGAGCCAGGAAGACAAGGTACTGGCGATGATCGTTACAACTCTTTAACAGATTAGCCCAGTCCGACGGACGGACTACATGAAATCATCGACACCTTGGGATTAACGCCAAGGTGTAGTCTTCACCGGATTGGCCACCGCCGCCTCGCTGCCACGCAGGTAGCCGAGCTTATCCAGCGTCTGCAGACGGGCCTGGGCACGGTAGGCGTACTCGTTGCGTGGGTACTGCTGGATCAGGTACTGATAGGTCTGCGCCGCATCGACGTAGAGCTTCTGCCGCTCCAGGCACTGGCCACGCAACAGCGACACTTCCGGGTGGATGAACGGACGGGCGCGGCTGGTGCGGTCGACCTGTGACAGCTCCAGCATGACTTTCGCGCAATCGCCACGATCGTAGGCGCGATAGGCATTGTTCAAATGGTGGTCCATGGACCAACGGGTGCAGCCGACGACACTGGCCGCCATGGTCAAAACGATCAGGGTGCGCATGGGAATTCTCCTTTGATGGGCAGTGTATCGGCCTTTCACGACAAATCTTCACCGCCTTTTGCAAGCATACCCGCGCCGTTCAAATGCAACCCTGCTTCGTGTGCGGGTAGTGCAACGGAACAATGACTACAGCGCAATTGAGGAGTAGCCTTTCGCTGCGCTTCACTATAGGAGTCTGTGCATGACCATCCGCCGTACCAAAATCGTCGCCACCCTTGGCCCCGCCAGCAACTCGCCGGAAGTGATCGAACAGCTGATCCTCGCCGGCCTGGACGTGGCACGCCTGAACTTCTCCCACGGCACCCCGGACGAGCACAAGGCCCGCGCCCGCCTGATCCGTGACATCGCCGCCAAGAACGGCCGCCATGTCGCGCTGCTGGGCGACCTGCAGGGTCCGAAGATCCGCATCGCCAAGTTCGCCAACAAGCGCATCGAACTGAAAGTCGGTGACACGTTCACCTTCTCCACCGCCCACCCGCTGACCGAAGGCAACCAGGATATCGTCGGCATCGACTACCCCGACCTGGTCAAGGACTGCGGCGTCGGTGACGAACTGCTGCTCGACGACGGCCGTGTGGTCATGCGTGTCGAAACCGCCACCGCCGATGCCCTGCACTGCGTGGTCATCATCGGTGGCCCGCTGTCCGACCACAAAGGCATCAACCGCAAGGGTGGCGGCCTGACCGCGCCGGCCCTGACCGAAAAAGACAAGGCCGACATCAAGCTGGCCGCAGAAATGGACCTGGACTACCTGGCCGTGTCGTTCCCGCGTGACGCCAGCGACATGGAGTACGCGCGCAAGCTGCGTGACGAAGCCGGCGGCAGCGCCTGGCTGGTGGCCAAGATCGAACGCGCCGAAGCGGTCGCCGACGACGAGACCCTCGACCAGCTGATTCTCGCTTCCGACGCCGTCATGGTTGCCCGTGGCGACCTGGGCGTGGAAATCGGCGACGCCGAGCTGATCGCCATCCAGAAGAAGATCATCCAGCACGCCCGCCGCAACAACAAGGCGGTGATCGTGGCGACCCAGATGATGGAGTCGATGATCCAGAACCCGATGCCGACCCGCGCCGAAGTGTCCGACGTGGCCAACGCCGTGCTGGACAACACCGACGCGGTGATGCTGTCGGCCGAAAGCGCCGCCGGTGCCTACCCGATCGAAGCCGTGCAGGCCATGGCCCGTATCTGCTCGGGCGCCGAGAAGCACCCGACCAGCCAGAAGTCCAGCCACCGCCTGCACACCACGTTCGAGCGCTGCGACGAGTCCATCGCCCTGGCGGCGATGTACACCGCCAACCACTTCCCCGGCGTCAAGGCGATCATCGCCCTCACCGAAAGTGGCTATACCCCGCTGATCATGTCGCGCCTGCGTTCGCACGTGCCGATCTTCGCCCTGTCGCCGCACCGCGCCACCCAGGCCCGTGCCAACATGTTCCGCGGCGTCTACCCGATCGCCTTCGATCCGGCCTCGCTGCCGGCCGACAAGGTGAGCCAGGCGGCGGTCGACGAGCTGCTCAAGCGTGGACTGGTGGAGCAAGGTGACTGGGTGATCCTGACCAAGGGCGACAGCTACCACACCATCGGTGGCACCAACGGCATGAAGATTCTGCATGTCGGTGACCCGTTGGTCGGTTGATCAAGGGTGAACGGGGCGATTTGAGAGCGCTCAGGGGTGGCGTATCAATTGCCCCCAAGGCCTCAAAAACGCCCGACCGATCGAGCGCTACGCGCGTGGCGCTCGATCTCCCTCCCAAACATTCGCGCTCAGCGACTAGTAATTCTGCCAGTAGCCATCGTCAGCCACTGCTGCGAAAGTTCTTTCCAAGCAATGACACTTGGAAAGGTGATGCTATGGACACACCGTACGCGCTGACGATTCGTGACGGAAAGCTACTGCTCGAGCCCGCCAATGCTTCGAACAATCAATTGTTCAGATTGGTGAGCCAGTCAGATGGCTCAACCGGCATTCGGCATATCAACGATGACAAACTCACCGTTACGATGTCCGACACTGCCGTGTGGGTACAACCCTACGAGGGATCGGGATACCAGAGCTTCAAACTGAACAACCATGCCGATGGGAGCGTTTCGTTCCAAAGTCATTACATCGACATCCCACGTTTGCTCGAAGCAACCTTTTCTGGCTCCGCTCCTGCCTTGATAAAAAACTTGGCGCAACGCTTCTACCTGAGACCCAACGGGTCAGGCGTCTCACTTCATAAAATCAGCCAGGTCTTCGACACAGCGCCCGCCAACAATGAGCTACTCGGCACACTGCAAGGCAGCGTGAAATTCGCGCAAAGCCAAGTAGTGCCAGTCACGCCCAAGTCGGGGGACAAGCAACCCCACTTGGTCGCCGGCCGCAAAACCCTGCTGATGTTGAAACCGTTACCCCTGCGGCCAGCAGAAGTCATCACAGCCCATGTGCTAGACAGCCGCTCGGCCTTGCTCGGGACATTGGAACTCCAGTCGCCACACAACCTGCCTAACACGATCTACCACAGCCCCGCCAATCTGGATGAGGAGTCTTTCAACTTCCCGTCCCCCACCCAGCCATACACGATTAGCAGCCAAGATGAGTTACAGAGACTCAATACCCCCGGGGGTGCCTACCTGAGGGACCTGCTCACGCGCTTTGATCAGGTAGAGATCAGACTTGCAGACGGGGCCTGGACGTCAGATATCTATGTGCCTGCCCCTGCAAGCAGCCTCAAGGGCAATATATTGATTAAGCATTATGCAGGCTTTGAGACGACCCTCCATTTCGACAACCGCACGCTCCAGTCAACCCATGGGTCCGAACTCAAGTGCCTCTTGATCGGTGGGCAGTGGGTCAATAGCGCCGATTGGGAAAACCGCCTACTGACCTATACCGAGGGCACCTGGAGCGCAATAATTCCGGCGCAGTGGATCAAGCCAGGCATCGGCATCAAGTTCGAGGCGGGGTCCGCTGCTGGGGTGTTGAACAACATTGAAGTCGGGGCAACCTGCGAGCTGCTCATCAACACCATCGACATTGGCATGCTCACGCCCCCGCGCAATGAATACGCTTTCGCGGTCACCCCCGATGCCCACCGAGAGTACTTCCAGCGCGTCCCTTTGACGCGCATGATCGTTAACGAATACCAGTCGCTCCACCTGCCAGAGGTCATGCTGCCAAACGGCACCCTGTTGACCGACTTCGATCCGAGCGAAGGCGGATGGCACACTGGCACCATGCGTCAGAACATCGGCAAGGAGCTGATCTCACTGGGTATCAACCACGCCAACTACGGTATCAACAGTTCGCCAGGTAGCGGCGAGTGGACCCCTTTCGTAGCCGCTCAGCTCACCGCACACAACAGCTGTGGAAAATACGCCAACGGCATTCAAGTGCATGGTGGATCGGGAGGCGCTGGGATGGTCACACTCGATCAATCACTGGGCAATGAATTTAGCCATGAGGTCGGACATAATTACGGACTGGGCCATTTTCCCGGCGAGTTCGACGGCTCCGTGCATCGGCCTGCAGAAGATATCAACGCCAGCTGGGGCTGGGACATGGACCTCAACAAGTTCACCCCCAACTTCAGCCCGTCGATCACCCAAAAACCCACCTGCCACGAAAACAGGTGCCAAGCGCCATTTCATGGGCGCTCGTTCGGCATGGACCCAATGGCCGGTGGAGCGCCGATGGGTGGACTCAACCGTTTCACGCTGCATACACCCTTTACGGCACAGTTGGTTCAGCGGTTTTTGGAAAGCAAAGCCATATTTTCTTCCGACTCTCCGACGGGTTTCCGTAAGTGGAACCCCACCTCTAAGAGTATGGAGCCTTACACCCACAGCATTGACTCCGTCAGCCTTAAACAGGCCAGCGGCCAGGATTTCCATCCGTCGGCGCCTACCGCTGAATTTGATCTTCAATCGATCTTGAACATTGCCATTACCGACGCGGATCGGGTTGAAGACGTGCATATACCCTCGGCAGCCTTACACACCGATTGCGTCATGCGCATCGAGCACAAGGCCACCCAGAGCCGCCAACTTCACCTGAATGACCAGGTACTTCCCATCGCCCGAGGTTTTACAAAAACCTATGTCTCGACCGGAACGTCCTGGGCACCGTGCATTTTGTTGACGGCAAGCATGGCGCGATGCACGGTGACCGCAGATGATCTCCGGCAATCGAATGTGAATACGCTGCTGGCCCAACACCCCGTGCTCAATCTTCTCGTGCGCGAGGGCGAACCCGGTGCTGATGTTCACCTGCCGCCTGCGTCTCAAGCGTACGAAGGGCGCGTGGTTATTGTCGACCACCGCGGGATCGGTACATTGAAACTCTATTTCAATGGCGTGGCCATGACGATCCCTTGCGGGATCAAAAAGTCCTTCATCTGCGAGACAGGCCTTTGGCATGAGCGCTCACGCCTGGTGGATACCGCCGTTGCCCGAATTCCACAAGCCTTCGGTGTACCGGTAACGACGTTAATTGGCTATTACGATCCTGAGGGTAACTTACCGGCTTATATCTATCCCGGTTTGCACGGTGCCTATGGCTACACCTACCCCGACGACAATGACACGCCCCCCGAGGCAGGTTGGCAGTTGAAGGTTTTAGTAAACGGTCAAGCCAAGCGATTCACGTTAGCGAACAGGCGCCTCACCTCGGGGGTGATGAATAAATTCCACATCAATGTAGCCGCGTCCAACGGCCCGATAATCATTGCGCTCTTGCGCAACGGTGTGACCGTCCGCGAAACATTTGTCACTCAAGCCGAACGGCCCTTGAAGTACACGATCAATGGCGAATAGGGTTCGTACGCGTTATACGTGTGATGCCGTTTAACCCCGCACAAGAACGCCGGCTAGCCGGCGCTCTTGTGCGATGAGGCGGTCACATGGACGTTCGCTGCCCGCTCAACAATGTGCGGTAAATACGTCTGCCAATACCTGGCTACGTGGCAAACCGCCAATGAACAGCCGCCGCGCAAAGCGCTCGACGCTTGCAGGAGAGCCGCATAGCAGCGCGACAGTATGCCGGGTTACCGGCCCAAAACCCGCCACGGCCTGCTCCATCCGCGCCACGGTGACCTGCTCGACCTGCACACCGACCAGATGCGAAAGCGCCTCGCTCAGGTAATGCCCAGTTTCATCGTGTGCGACGTGCAAGACCTTGATCGGCCCCTGATGCCCTTGGCGCAAAGCTTCTCGCACTATGCCCCATAACGGTGCCAACCCAGTCCCTGCCGCCAACAGCCACAGCGGCTGTTCTTGCCACTGTGGGTCGTAATGCAACGCTCCCCCTCTGAATTCGCCCAAGCGCAGTTCGTCACCCAAACTCAAGCCACGGGCCGCATCGCAAAACGCACCCGGGCGTTGGCAGTCTATGTGGAATTCCAGAAAAGTGTCTTCTCCCGGCAGGCTCGCCAAGGAATAGGGCCGTGCTACCGCCCCCTTCCACAACACCACATGCTGCCCCGCCTGGTAGCGCATCATCCGTTCGGGTAGCAGCCGCAGGCGTAGCACATCACCCAACCAATCTACGCCAACCACCTTCGCCGCCACGCCCTCTCGCAGCGGGTCGAAGACAGCCACCTGCAGGTCTGCGACCACTCGACACTGACAGGCCAGACGCCACCCTTGGACATGTTTTTCCATGGCCAGCGCCTCTGGCAAGGCGTCCACCGGTTGCCCGCTCAAGCAATGCACCAGGCACGCATGGCAACTGCCGGCACGGCAGCTGTAAGGTACGTTCAGGCCTGCATCGTTCAAGGCGTCGAGCAGGTTGCTGCCGACAGGGACCGTCCAGCGGCGCTCGCCCACGCAGAGTTCAGGCATGATCAGTCGTTCTCCAGAAATCACAGGTCCACTTTAAGCCAAGCGCACAGTAAGCCAAGCGCCCAAGGCCAGCAAAAAAGATGCCCGAGCACAGCCGACCAAGGTCCAGACCACGCGCAGGTGTTTCGCAGGCACAGGCGCGCTATACTGCCGCGCCTTTTTTGCGCCGGCCTGACCTGCCGGCGACCTGCAAGGACGCCTCGACACGCTGGTCGGCACCGTCGGGCGTCTCTACGAATGTTCCCGTTTTCAAGAGGAGCGCGCTGCATGACCGTGATCAAGCAAGACGACCTGATTCAGAGCGTCGCCGACGCCCTGCAATTCATCTCGTACTACCACCCCGTCGACTTCATCCAGGCGATGCACGAAGCCTACCTGCGTGAAGAGTCGCCAGCCGCGCGTGACTCGATCGCCCAGATCCTGATCAACTCGCGCATGTGCGCCACCGGCCACCGCCCGATCTGCCAGGACACCGGTATCGTCACCGTGTTCATCCGCGTCGGCATGGACGTACGCTGGGACGGCGCCACCCTGAGCGTCGACGACATGATCAACGAAGGTGTGCGCCGCGCCTACAACCTGCCCGAGAACGTCCTGCGCGCCTCGATTCTGGCCGACCCGGCCGGTGCCCGCAAGAACACCAAGGACAACACCCCGGCCGTGATCCACTACTCCATCGTCCCCGGCGACAAGGTCGAGGTCGATGTCGCGGCCAAGGGCGGCGGCTCGGAGAACAAGTCCAAGATGGCCATGCTCAACCCGTCCGACTCGATCGTCGACTGGGTGCTCAAGACCGTCCCCACCATGGGCGCCGGCTGGTGCCCGCCTGGCATGCTCGGCATCGGCATCGGCGGCACCGCCGAGAAAGCCGCGGTCATGGCCAAGGAAGTGTTGATGGAGTCCATCGACATCCATGAGCTGAAGGCCCGTGGCCCGCAGAACCGTCTTGAGGAGATCCGCCTCGAGCTGTTCGACAAGGTCAACCAGCTGGGCATCGGCGCCCAGGGCCTGGGCGGCCTGACCACGGTGCTCGACGTCAAGATCATGGACTACCCGACCCACGCCGCCTCGCTGCCGGTGTGCATGATCCCCAACTGCGCCGCCACCCGTCACGCCCACTTCGTGCTGGATGGTTCCGGCCCTGCCGAGCTGGAAGCGCCGTCGCTGGACGCCTACCCGGAAATCGTCTGGGAAGCCGGCCCGAGCGCCCGTCGCGTCAACCTCGACGACATCACCCCGGAAGAAGTCGCCAGCTGGAAGCCGGGCGAGACCATCCTGCTCAATGGCAAGATGCTCACCGGTCGCGATGCCGCGCACAAGCGCATGGTCGAGATGCTCAACCGTGGCGAAGAGCTGCCGGTCGACCTCAAGGGCCGCTTCATCTACTACGTCGGCCCGGTCGACCCGGTCGGTGACGAAGTGGTGGGCCCGGCCGGTCCGACCACCGCTACCCGCATGGACAAGTTCACCCGCCAGATCCTCGAACAGACCGGCCTGCTGGGCATGATTGGCAAGTCCGAACGCGGCCCAACCGCCATCGAGGCGATCAAGGACAACAAGGCCGTGTACCTGATGGCCGTCGGCGGCGCCGCCTACCTGGTGGCCCAGGCCATCCGCAAGTCGAAGGTCCTGGCCTTCGCCGAGCTGGGCATGGAAGCGATCTACGAGTTCGAAGTGAAGGACATGCCGGTCACCGTCGCGGTGGACAGCAAGGGCGAGTCGGTGCACATCACCGGTCCCGCGCTGTGGCAGAGCAAGATCGCCGAGAGCCTGGCGGTGGAAGTGAAGTAAAGCACCGTTCGCGGTCAACGAAACGCCCGGCTTATGTCGGGCGTTTTCGTTGACCGCGCTCGCTTGGGTGACTCAGGCAAGATCACGCAGGCAGCGCCTTGAGCCAGAACGACATGATCTTGGCCGACTGCGCCTGCTCGTCGAGGTCTCGCCAACGATAGGCGGTACGCAGCGACGGTTCATGCAGAAAGCCGCGGTTGCGCCAGAACCCCTGCAATGGTTTGTAGTCCGCCGGACGCCGTGGGTGTCCAGACGGACGCTCCACCGCACAGAAGGCGCAGCAGTCGAACTCGGCCAGCTTGTGCGCGTAGGACTCGCGTTCGATGAAAAAGCGCACGCCAAGCCCCTGTCCACGGTAAGCCGGCAGCAGCACAGACTCGCCGAAGTAATAGACCGAGGCCGGATCACGGCCCTGGGCGAGGAACGGTTGCTGCAACTCGAGATCGACATCCACCAGCGGCAGGCCGGTGGCGGCGCCCACCAGCTGGTTGCCGTCCAACGCCAGCACCACCAGGCTGCGTCCGGACTCGGCGTAATTGGCCAGGTAATCGGCCTGGTAACTCAGGGAACTGTCCAGGAGATAGGGAAACTCGCGAAACAACGCCAGGCGCAGGCGCGCGAGGTCATCGATGTAAGGCGCGATGGCGGCGCCATGGAGCAGACGTATTTCCATGCGGGCGGTCGTCCTGTCGATGGCTATGACTGAGGCCCACCCTAGCATCCCCCCAGCCCCGCGGCCTTTCCCCTGCGCGACAGGTATTTCTCCATGACCGCTACTCCCACAGGGGACAGTTCCCGGCGCGGCAACGCAGTCCGAAGGGCTGGGCGATCGCCTACAAAGCTCAACCGTGTCGGTCAGGAGATACGGGTTCCCAACACTTTCAGAAACGCCGCCAGCCACGCCGGATGCGCAGGCCAGGCAGGCGCCGTCACCAGATTCCCGTCGACATGGGCCTGGTCCACCGCGATATCGATGAACCGCCCACCCGCCAGCCGTACCTCGGGCGCACAAGCGGGATAGGCGCTGCACTCGCGCCCTTCCAGCACGCCTGCCGCCGCCAGCAACTGGGCCCCATGGCACACGGCCGCAATGGGCTTGCCGGCCTGGTCGAAGGCCTTGACCAGTTCCAGCACCCTCTCGTTCAGGCGCAGATACTCCGGGGCGCGGCCACCGGGGATCAGCAGCGCGTCGTAGCTTTCGGCGCGCACCTGGACGAAGTCGTAGTTCAGGGCGAAATTGTGCCCCGGCTTCTCGCTGTAGGTCTGCTCGCCCTCGAAATCGTGGATCGCCGTGCGCACCGTCTGCCCGGCAATCTTTTCCGGGCACACGGCATGGACGGTGTGGCCAACCATGGCCAGGGCCTGGAATGGCACCATGACCTCGTAGTCCTCGACGTAGTCGCCCACCAGCATGAGAATCTTCTTCGCCGTCATCGCATCCACTCCTTCGCTTGTCTGGGAACAATCCTGCAAGATAGTCCGGTTTGCCCGAGCGCGATATACACGACTAGTTGCGCCGGTCCAACAGGTTGGCCACCACCCGGTCAAGCCAGCCCCACAGGCGTTGCTGGATCCGCCGCCACAATGGCCGCGCGTGCCAGCGCGCCAGGTCAACCTCCAGACTCTGGGCGAAATCGCGCTCGAAGCTGACGGCCACCGCGGCGGTCAGCGGAGGGTCGAGGGCCTCGACGTTGGCTTCGAGGTTAAAGCGCAGGTTCCAGTGATCGAAGTTGCACGACCCCACGCTGACCCAGTCATCCACCAGCACCATCTTCAGGTGCAGGAAGCACGGCTGGTACTCGAAGATGCGCACCCCTGCGCGCAGCAGCCGCGGGTAATAGCGGTGGCCAGCGTAGCGCACCGCAGGGTGGTCGGTACGCGGCCCGGTCAGCAGCAGGCGTACATCGATGCCCTTCTGCGCGGCACGGCGCAGTGACCGGCGCACGCTGAAGGTCGGCAGAAAATAGGGCGTGGCCAGCCAGATACGACGCTGGCCGCTGTTCAAAGCGCGGACCAGCGCATGCAGGATGTCCTTGTGCTGGCGGGCGTCGGCATAGGCCACCCGGCCCAGGCCCTGGCCCTTGGCCGGCACCTGGGGCAGGCGCGGCAGGCCGAAGCCCTCGGGTGGGCGCCACGCCGTGCGGCGCTGGTTAGCGTGCCACTGGCGATCAAACAACAGTTGCCAATCAGTGACGATCGGCCCCTGCATGCGCACCATCACCTCGTGCCATTCGCTGGCCTCCTCGCCCGGCGTCCAGAATTCATCGGTGACCCCGGTACCACCGACCACCGCCAGCCGCTCATCCACCAGCAGCAGCTTGCGGTGATCGCGATAGAGGTTGCGCAGGCCCCGGCGCCAGCGCAGGCGGTTGTACCAGCGCAGGTAGACCCCCGCCGCCAGCAGGCGCTCGCGCAGCACCGTGGGGAAGGCCAGCGAGCCGTAGTCATCGAACAGGCAGCGCACCCGCACGCCGCGTAGCGCCGCTTGCTCCAGGGCCTCGACCACCGCCTCGGCGCAGGCGCCGCCCTCGACCAGGTACAGCTCCAGGTCGACCTGGAATTCGGCGCGCACGATCGCCAGCAGCATGCGCGGAAAGAATTCGGGGCCGTCGATCAGCAGTTCGAACTGGTTGCCATCCCGCCAGGGGAAGACCGGCCCCGGCATGTCAGCGGGCGGTGAAGATCAGCACCGCGCTCACCGGCACCGAGGGGTTGATCGACTTGAGCCCGGCCAGCTTGCGCAGGTTTTCCAGGCCCGGCAGCAGGCCGAAGTCCGAGGCGCGCAGGATCAGCGGCTCGAGAGTCACCACCTGGAATCGTCGCTCATCCAGGCGCGTGGCCAGCAGCAGGGTGTTGTAACTACGGGTCTGCCCATGCAGGGTGACACTGACCGGCAGGCGCAGCTCCAGTTGCGCGCCACTGGCCAGATCGTTGATCGGACGCAGGTCGATCTGCGCCTGCACCGTGGCCTCGGGGAACTGCTCAAAGACGAACAGGTTGTCGCGCATGCGCTCATCGCGCAGTGGGATACCGCTGCTGATCGAGTCCATTTCGATGCTCACTTCGGCGGCGCCCTTGCGGTCGACCTTGCCGTGCAGCACCAGGAATCGGTTGACCTCGGCGATATTGCCGTTCTTGCCGGTGACGAAGGACAGGCGCGAGGACTCGCCGTCCAGGTGCCAGTTGGCGTGAGCGGGCAGGCACAGGGCGAGCAGGAGGGCGGGCAGCAGGCGAGACGGCTTGAACATGTGAAATCCTGTAGATCAAGGCCGTCAACCTTACCCGCACGGTTTCACGGCAGCAAGCGGCAGCCCTCACGCGCGCCCTGCCAGGCGGCCTGGTTGCGCCGCCCCATGCCTTCGGCGGTGACCAGACGCCGGGCGCCGTCCTCCTCCAGCAGGCTCAAGGGCAGGTACTGCTGCACATAGCCACGGCAGTAGGTCTCAGCAAAGCCCATGACGAAGCGGCACGAGCAGTACTCTTTCGCCGAATAGGCCGAAAGAATGCCCGGGAAGTCCGCCAGCGCCTGGCGCTCATGCCAGGCCCAGGCCAACCCGGCCAGCAACACCACGAGCACGACCCGCTTCATGCGCCCTCCCCCGCCACGGCGGCCAGTACCCGCTTGAGCAGTTCGTTGTGGCTGAAGCTGGCGTCGCGGTCATCGGCGTAGCGCACGATCACCAGTTTGTGCGAAGGCAGCACATAGAGGGCTTGGCCCCAATGGCCGAGCGCGGCGAAGGTGTCCGCTGGCGCATCCGGCCACGGCGCCGGCTGCCCGGGCAGTGGCTGGTTGAGCCACCAATGGCCGCCGGGGTTGGCTTCGCCCGGCACCGGCTGGGCGGCGTTGAACAGGGTACGGTTGAACGCCACCCAATCGGTCGGCAGCAACCGGCCCTCGCGCCAGCATCCGTCGCGCTGCATCAGCAGGCCGATGCGCGCCAGGTCGCGGGCATTCAGATAAAGATAGGAAGAGCCAACATAGGTGCCCGCCCCATCCCGTTCCCAGACCGCGCTGTCGATCCCCAGCGGGATGAACAGGGACTGCCAGGGGTAGTCGGCATAGCCCGCGGGATCGAGCATGCCGCGCAGGCTGGCGGCGAGCAGGTTGCTGTCGCCGCTGGAATAGGCGAACTGCGTGCCGGGCGCATTGGCAGCGGGCATTGCCGCCGCGTAGGCCGGCATATCAGCACGGCCACGGGTATAGAGCATGGCCACCACCGACGACTTCAGGGGCGCGTATTCGTAGTCCTCCTGCCAGGCCAGGCCGCTGGCCCAGTGCAGCAGGTCGGCCAGGCGCAGCCCAGGATGTCGCTGTAGGGCCGGGTAGTAACGGGCGGCCGGGTCATCAAGCCTGAAACGCCCCTCGCCGTAGGCCACGCCCATGACCGTGGCCAGCACGCTTTTGCTCACCGACCAGGTCAGGTGCGGCGTGTCGGCTTGGGTTGGTTCGGTATAGCGCTCATGCAGAATACGACCATCGCGGATGATCAACAGCGCGTCGGTGCGAATGCCGCCGCGTTCGGCATCACGCGGCGCGAAGGCGTAGGTGTCGACCGCCTGCCAGTCGATGACGGCGTTATCGACCGGCCATTGCGCCGAGGGCCAGTATTCGGCCCAGGCAGGGCCAGCGGTCATGGCCAGGGCAAGCAATAGTGACTTCATCGGGAGCAGCCCAGGTTCAAAGGCTCCCCAGCCTCTCAGGCTTTCATGACAATCCGGCGGCGCTCCAGGCCTTGGCCAGGCGCTTGTCACGGGCCACGCCGGCCAGCGCCAGCAGGCCCTGGTCGCGCTGCCACAATTGCGCCCAGTGCCCGGGCCCGGCGGCCAACGCCTGGTCGATCTCGCCCCGCAAGCCCTGGAACTGGGCAAACAGGCCACCCAGCAGCAAGTGGCAGGCCACGCTGTCCGGGCATTGCCGGCTGCCCTCGGCACAACCGGCCAGCAGCCCGATCAGCCGCAGGCGCAGGTCCTGCGGCCAGGCGCACTCCTGGGCCACGCCATACAGCCAGGCCACCAGCGCGGCGAGCACATAAAGGTCTTCAAGGGAGCGGAACGGTTTGACGTAGGCGTCCCAACCATCGCCGGCCAGCAACTCGCACGCGGCTTCCTTGAGCTGCAGGCGGCCATGGCCGACTTCAGGCATCAACGGCAGGGTCGGCAACGCTTCGAGGCTTACCCCTGGCTCGCCCGGATAGACCACCGCCAGCTGCAAGCGCGGCGCCTCGCCCACGCCCTCGTGGCGCGCCGCCACCAACAGCCATTCAGCATCCAGCCCGGCGGTGACGAAGTCCTTGCTGCCGCTCAGGCGCAAGCCATCGAGACGGGTGTGCATGTCCGCAGGGCGCACGCTGCGCCGCTCGGTGGCGCACAACGCCCCCAGGCTGGCGGGCGCGCTGGGCCAAAGCACGCGCAGCGCCGCCTGGTAACCGAGCAGGAAGGCCAGGCCCGGCGTAGCCATGGCGCGCCCGCCCAGCACCGCCAGCTCGAACGGCGCGACGGCGCCCAGGCGCTCGAGTACCGCCGCGTAGGTTTCGCCCAGGGTCGCCGCCAGCGGGTGGCGCAAGGGGTCATTGAGTCGTTGCAACCAGGCCATCGCAAGCTCCTTGTGGGGTGTCACGCAAGCATCACCAAAGATTCACAGGGGTGACACCGGGCGTACCTAGGCTGACTTTGCACAACAAAGCCGACCGGCCGCAACCCTTTGGCTGGCTTATGGAGACTCGCAATGACTCGGATCGCTCGCTCTGGCGACAACAGCACTGAACGCCGTCTGCAAGCCGAACGCCTGGTCGGCGCCGCGGCCCTGCAGGAAGCACAGGCCCTGCGCTTCAAGGTGTTCAGCGCCGAATTCAAGGCCAAGCTCAAGGGCGCCGAACACGGCCTGGACATGGACGACTACGACATCCACTGCCGCCACATCGGCGTGCGCGACCTGGCCACCGGCCAGCTCGTCGCCACCACCCGCCTGCTCGACCACCAGGCCGCCAGCAGCCTGGGTCGCTTCTACAGCGAAGAAGAATTCAGCCTGCACGGCCTGTTGCAGCTACAAGGCCCGATCCTCGAACTGGGCCGTACCTGCGTCGACCCGGCCTACCGCAACGGCGGCACCATCGCCGTGCTCTGGAGCGAATTGGCCGAAGTGCTCAACGAAGGCCGCTACAGCTACCTGATGGGTTGCGCCAGCATCCCCATGCAGGACGGTGGCGTGCAGGCCCACGCGATCATGCAGCGCCTGCGCGAACGCTACCTGTGCACCGAGCACCTGCGCGCCGAACCGAAGAACCCACTGCCCAGTCTGCCGCTGCCGAACAACGTCATCGCCGAAATGCCACCGCTGCTCAAGGCCTACATGCGCCTGGGCGCGAAGATCTGCGGCGAGCCTTGCTGGGACGAGGACTTCCAGGTCGCCGACGTGTTCATCCTGCTCAAGCGCGACGACCTCTGCCCGCGCTACGCCCGTCACTTCAAGGCGGCGGTCTGATGCCGCGTCTGCGGGCCACTGCCCGCCTGCTGCGGCTGTTTCTGGTACTGGCACTGGGGCTGGCAATGGCCAGCATCATTGCCCTGGGCGAACGCCTGGGCCTGAAAGCCTCGATCGAACGTCGCCAGCGCTGGACACGCCTGTTCATGGGCCGCCTGGTCGCCGCCCTGCCCTTCGACGTCAAGGTCAAGGGTGAACTGCCGCAACGGCCGATGCTGTGGATCTGCAACCATGTGTCGTGGACCGACATCCCGCTGCTCGGCATGCTCACGCCGCTGTCGTTCCTGTCCAAGGCCGAGGTGCGGCACTGGCCGGTGGCCGGCTGGCTGGCCGAGAAGGCCGGGACCCTGTTCATCCGCCGTGGCGGTGGCGATGCCCAGCGCCTGCGCCAACAGATCAGCGAACAGCTGGGCGAGCAACGTCCCCTGCTGATCTTTCCGGAAGGCACCACCACTGACGGTCGCACCCTGCGCACCTTCCATGGACGTCTGCTGGCCGGGGCCATCGACCGTGGCACGCCGCTACAGCCGGTGGCGATCCAGTATCTTCGCGCGGGCCAACCCGATCCGATTGCGCCGTTCATAGGCGATGACGACCTGGTATCCCATCTGCTGCGGCTGTTCGGGCAAGACCGGGGCGAGGTGGTGATTCACCTGCTAGCGCCGATCGGCAGTGAAGGCCAGGAGCGCGCGGCGCTGGCATTCCAGGCACAGCAGGCAGTGCATCTTGCGTTGTTCGGCATCGAGGATGTCGAGCCGCGACGCCAGGCCAAGGCAGCCTGAATAGCTGACGTCAGTTGGAGGGGCGTCTTCGCGCTGCCGCAAACGCCTGCAGTTGCGGATAGAACTCGCGAAAATCCGCCAGCAGCGGCTCGTACAGCCGCTCCAGCTCTCCCATCATCCCGTCCATCCCCTCGGGCCGCGACAAGCGCCGGGCAATACCGCCAAACACCTGCTCCAGGGTGGCGAAGTCGCCATACGCCCCCAGCCAGTCATCCGCTGCCATGAACGGCGCGATCCCCGCCAGCCGGCCCGGCAGCTGCGGCTCAGCCAGCAGCACTTTGTAGAAGTCGCCGGTGAACTGCGCCAGCGGCTGCTCCGCGTAGTCCCCCCAGCTCCTGGCCAGGCAATGATCGAAAAACACATCCAGCACGATTCCGGCGAAGCGTCGCCGCTCACGCCGGAAACGCGCCAGCGCCGCCAGCACCAGCGGATGGCTGTCGGTGTAGCTGTCGATATGCCGGTGCAGCCGGATCGAAGCCTCCAGCGCTGGCGGAAAACGCCCCTCCAGCGCGCCCTTGACGAAATCGCCATACAGGCTGCCGAGCAGTTGTTGCGGCGCCGGGCCGCCCAGATGGAGGTGCGCGAGGTAGTTCATGGCGCCAGTCTAGCACCGCCCCACAGCCAATCGTCATGAACCGATATAGCCAATGACGCTTGCCTCAGAACCCTTTCATATTTGTATATCGCGATGCAACGATTTATATTTCGCCCCATCGCGATATACCGCTACACACCACGAGCCAACCATGCCCCTCGATCTCGACGAAATCATAAAAGCACTGGCCCACCCGGTCCGGCGAGACATCCTCAACTGGCTGAAAGACCCGGCCGCGCAGTTCCCCGACCAGCACCACAGCACCGAGCACGGTGTGTGTGCCGGGCAAATCGACCAACGCTGCGGTCTGTCGCAGTCGACCGTCTCCGCCCACCTGGCCACCCTGCAACGCGCCGGCCTGATCAGCAGCCAGAAGATCGGCCAGTGGCATTTCTTCAAACGCAACGAGGCGACCATCAAGGCGTTCCTCGAGCAAATGAGCCAAGCGCTCTGATCCAAGCGAGGCTTTGCACATGACTACGCTGTTCGACCCGATCACCCTGGGCGACCTGGAACTGCCCAACCGCATCATCATGGCCCCGCTGACCCGCTGCCGCGCCGACGAAGGCCGCGTGCCCAATGCGCTGATGGCCGAGTACTACGTGCAGCGCGCCAGCGCCGGCCTGATCCTCAGCGAAGCGACCTCGGTCACGCCGATGGGCGTTGGCTACCCGGATACACCGGGGATCTGGAACGACCAGCAGGTACGCGGCTGGCACAACGTGACCAAGGCCATCCACGCCGCCGGCGGGCGCATCTTCCTGCAGCTGTGGCATGTCGGGCGCATCTCCCACCCGTCGTACCTGAACGGCGAGCTGCCGGTGGCCCCCAGCGCGATCCAGCCCAAGGGCCATGTCAGTCTGGTGCGCCCACAGAGCGACTACCCGACGCCACGAGCCCTGGAAACCGAGGAGATCGCCGATATCGTCGAGGCCTACCGCAGCGGCGCCGAAAACGCCAAGGCCGCCGGTTTCGACGGCGTGGAGATCCACGGCGCCAACGGCTACCTGCTCGACCAGTTCCTGCAGAGCAGCACCAACCAGCGCACGGACCGCTATGGCGGTTCGCTGGAAAACCGCGCGCGGTTGCTGCTGGAAGTCGCCGACGCCGCCATTGAGGTGTGGGGTCCGGGCCGCGTCGGCGTGCACTTGGCGCCACGGGCGGATGCCCACGACATGGGCGACGCCGACCGTGCCGAGACCTTCACCTACGTGGCACGAGAGCTGGGCAAGCGTGGCATCGCCTTCATTTGCTCGCGAGAGAAGGAAGCCGACGACAGCATCGGCCCGCAGATCAAGGCGGCGTTTGGCGGCCCCTACATTGTCAACGAACGCTTCGACAAGGCCAGCGCCAACGCGGCCCTGGCCAACGGCAAGGCCGATGCGGTGGCCTTCGGCATCCCGTTCATCGCCAACCCCGACCTGCCCGCGCGCCTGGCCGCCGATGCGCCGCTCAATGCGCCGCGTCCTGAGACCTTCTACGCCGGGGGGCCGGTGGGGTATATCGATTATCCGCGGATGTAGTCTGTTGCAGGACCTGCAGGAGCGGGTTTGCCAAGCGGTCAGAAGTTGTAGCGCAAGCCCAGGTTGACCCCATACGGCTGTTCGATGTGCTTGCCGTTGCTGTACTGGAACTCGCCGTGCAGCTGCAGCACCTCGGACACCTGTGCGGCCAACCCCACGGCAAACTCGCCCCGCGTGCCGGACAGGTCGTTGGTGAAGTGGTTGTCGTTGACCTTCACCTTGTTGCTCTTGATGAACTCGTGAGCCGCCGCGACTTTCAGGTACGGCTGCAGGACACTGCCGTTGTCCAGCGCCAGGCTGCGCCCGACCTGGGCACCAACCTTGCCGAGCACCGAGTTGGCACCATCGCTTTGGGCGCGCATGCCGTTGTCCAACGTGTAGCTGTCATCATCGACCCACAACGTGGACAACTGGGTGAACGGCTCGACATACCAACCATCGTCCAGCTTGAAGTGCCGCCCGACCTCCACCGAGGCCCCGAGGCCGTCATTGTGATATTCACCCTTGGTCTTGCGACCATCGCTCATTACCACGTCGTTGCTGTTACGAAAGCGGTTGTACTTGAGCATCGCGTCGACGTAGTAACCGCTGTCGGCCATCCAGGTGCTGTAGGCACCGACGTAGTAGCTCTTGACCTTGCCGGATGAACCGAGGCTGAAGTCCAGGTCGGACTCGCTGTAACCGCCCATGACCCCGAGCAACCAGCGCCCGTCGTGGCCCGGCACCGCGCCGTCGGCGCCGAAGCTCACGCCGTTCTGATCCTGCTGGTAGGCCACGGCGTTGCCGGCCGAGAGGTTGTAGCGGTTGCCGTAGCTGCGCATCCAGATGCCCTGGCCATGCCCCAGGCGCAATTCACCCATGCGGCTGCGCAACGAGGACAGTTCGCCATACCAGACGGTGGGCGCGGCGCTGAACAGCCCCAGCACCGCACGGGCGCCCGGCGTCACGATCGGGCTGCCGCTGTCGTCGAACTTCTGCACAAGGTACCAGTTGTCCTCACCCTCGCCTTTTTCAAGGGTGTAGGTGTAGGTACCGAAATCGATATCGTGCAGCAGGCCGAAGGTCGCGTCGCCGCCACCGGTTTCGACGATACGGTGCGGCGCCTGCCCTTCGACCGGATCGGCACCGGTACTGGCGATGCTCAACTGGTGGCTGCCCTCGGCGGCCCCGGTAACCTTCAGCAGATCGCCGGTACCACTGGCCAGGTCGATGTCCATCACGAAGATGCCCGAGCCCTTGAGGTTGTCCACCGTCAGGGTCTTGAAGCCCGCCGTTGTGTCCCGGTCGGTGAAATCGACCGTGCCATTGTCGAGTGTCAGTTCGCCAACCTCGCCATCCTTGGTCAGGATCCAGCGGCCACCGCTGTTCAGCTCCAGGCTCTGCACATTGACCAGGTTTCCCCGCAGCGAGGCATTGTTCTGCAGCAGCAGGTTCGCGGTACTGCCGGCTGCCACCACCACATCGCCGCTCAGCTGGCTGTTGTCCGCGGTGAAGTCGGCGGTCATGCCACCGATGACCTCGAGGATCGTGCCATTGCCCCCGATAAGCTGGCTGCCATTGGCCACCAGAATGTGTGCGGTGCCGGTGGAGCTACCGGAACCGGCCCTGACGATGATGGCACTTTGAGTGTCGCCCCTGACCGTCGATCCATCCAGGATCACCCGGGAGCCGCCACCACCGTTGGCTGCCGACTCCTGACGCACATCCAGACCATTGGTCTTGCCACTGACGAGACTGCCACCCGTGGCTTGCAGACTGGAACCGACGACAAAGGCGCCGACACGCTCCAGCCCGGTGAGCGTGCTGCCTTCCAGAACAAGGCTGCTGCCTCGCACAAGGGAGGCACCAATGCCACCTGCAATCGTGCTGCCCTGGGCCCGGATGCTGGAGGCCAGGGCAGCAGAAACGCCAAACGAGGATGCCGTCGGGCCACCCGTCACGGTTGCGCCATTGAGTAGCGCCTGGGTGCCATCGAGCAATTTGATGCCGGCTTGCACGCCGGCGGCGGCTACCTGTCCACCATTGACAGTGACAGTCGACCCACTAGAGACCGTTATACCCTCTGTGCTGCCAGTGGCGGTGATCTCCAGGGTCGACCCATTTCTCAGCTCATAGGTATCCGCGACCGGGCCAGTGACCGTTTCACTCTGGTTGTCGAGCACTTTGGCCTCGGCCAAGTCCGCGCCTGACATGGCAGTTATCAGACCCACCGCGACACTCAAGGGTATGCTGGAACTTCTCATAGCGATCTCCCACTAAAACATCGTCAACCGAACGGCCAGTCGTCGTAGCACCTCGGCACTGTTGAAACGGCGAACAGTCTCGACAGAAATCCAAAAATCTTCTGTAGGATTTTTCCGCCAGGGCACGAGAAAACACTGACACCTGCCTCGCCATGGCGCATGGAATGTGGGATTGACACGGGGCGAACCGTTAACGCGGCGTGAAGACATGAAGAGGCGAAAACTGCCGTTTTTCCCCCACCTTCGGAACAACGGAATAGTTGGCGTACACCGTCTTCTTTACATCTGCGGCAACCCAGTTCGGGTCGATTGGCACAAGCCAATAGCTGGCGTCCTGATACACCGCCTCCGTTGCATGCCTGGACGGTTCCCCTTCAACCTGCCAGTGAATGTCGATCTGATCGCCGCTCTTGACCTCTTGATAGCGCACGATGAACTTCGGCTCCTGGCTGGCAAAGGACATGTATCTGGGAGCCTGCATCTCCAGCAGCTGTTCCTGAATGTTCAGCTCCAGCACAACCGAGGTTTCCTCCTTTTCATCACGCAGGATCTTGTAGCTGATCGGCACCGTATGCCCAATCCCGTTCATCACCACGCCAGCGGGTACCTCAAACACCAGATCGGCCGGCCCGACGACGTCTCTCCAGGGGGACTGGTAGTCACGGTCCGGCACTTCCAGCACTAACGCAACCTGGTCTCCGGCCATCCCGGCATATTGGCGCACGGTGACCTTCACATGGCTGGCCCCGACGAAGTCGCGGTTGAAGTCCAACTGGTCCTTGTTATCACCGAATGCCTTTTCCACTTCTGGGCGCGGGAATGCGACACGCCCTACCCGCAGATCGCAATTCGCGGAACCGGAGAGGGCCCCGCCCCCTGCAGCCAGCGTGTAGGACAAGGTGACCCGTCCCCCAACCAGAACCTCGACCTCGTCCTTCCCGACCCTTTGCTCAAGCTCACCCTCCTTTTGAACATCGAGCGGCCAGGAAAGATCATGAGGATCGCCAGCAGCGGACACACCATTCCACTCCAGCAGGATCTGATCGCCCTTGGCCATATGGGGGTAAGCCTTGATTCGTATCGTCGCGCCCTGCGGCGGAACATTCTCGGGATCGAGCCCACCGTCCGCTGCCTCATCCACCTCAGGAGCGTCAAGTTCGAGGGAGCCGATGATGGAGATCACCCCTGGATCGGAACCGAGTCCACTTTCATCAATGCGGTAGACAAGGCGTGCATCCCCCTGCAACACCGCGGCCGCATGGGCGTTCTCCAGAGGGATTTCAACGCCACCCGCCTTCAACTGGGCATGCTTGATCACAGGCGCCAGGAGGCTGCCATTGGCAGTCCTGCCCACCCAGACCAGCGTTACCGCCTGCCCAACTACCCAACGGTCGTCGGGGTCCAGAACGATGCGGACGTCGGCATCTCCCAGCAGGTTGAAATCAAGGTTGCCCGAGTCGTCGGCATCCAGCACGCGCGGTGCAGACAGGGGTTGTACGACCTGGAGTACCAGGCTGTCATGAGCCAGGGAGAGGGCGGACTCGTTACCTGCCCGGTCCTGTATCTGATAGGTGAAAGCGATTGGAATCCCGCCAACCAATGTCTGCAACTTGGCCTGGGGCAATGCGATGGGCGTAGGCTCGCTCTCGCTGTCCACGATGAACGGCCCCGCGCTGACTCGTTCAATGCCATCGGTCATACTGACCGTGATCGTGTCACCCAGCGCCTGATGCAAGAAACCGCTGATCGTGACCCAGAGCACGCCCTCCTCGAAATCGGACTCAAGGATTACACCCCTGTCCTCCAATGCCTTGGGGAACACCATTTTTCCCAGTGCCCCCTCATCACCTCCGGGGGCCAGCCTGTCAATACGAACAAACCGGCTAGGACCATGCTCCCAGACCGTGCTCAGAGAGGGGCGAACAGCGTAGCCCAAGCTGAACCGCCGTTCTTTCCCCTCCCCTACTGAACGCCAAAAGGACGCGGGCAGCGTGAGTTCGAACTTATGATCGCGATCCTCCGCCTCAGACTGCTCGACATAGTGATAAGCGCCCTCTTCGGCCTCGAGAATCTCGTCGTCCCAGGTCAACGCGATTTGGTAATCAACCGCAATCTCAGGCCACCACGGGACGATCACCTGCAGATCGTCACTTAACCTGTCACCCGGCAACAGTTCAGGGAGCTCATCGTAACCGTCATCCAATAGCGCACAGACTTCGAGTGCTTTGAATTCAAACGTGCCCTTTACCCCTTCATTGAAGGTATTCATTCCTCATCCTCGGCCAGTCAAGGAGCCCAAAGGCAACAATGGGACATGAACAACCAGTGCCCTGGCGAATCGCCAGGGCACTTTTACTTCAAGGCAGCGGGCACGTCCCCTGACTGGGTTCCCTTACCGAGACCGGCACACGTTTGTGACCGGCTTTCACCGGCCCATGGACATTCGTCGCCGTGTACTCGACGGTGGCCGAGCCGGTGCAGATTACGAACGCCCATCGACGCTCGATCTGGTAGGTGAGTTCGCCCTTGTCTTTGTGATGCTGTTCGATTCTGATGAGCGGGAGGTTTACTTCAGCATCCGGGATAGGGTTTCCGGGAGTAGGCTTCTGACTGTCGTCTGCACTGAGATGGATCACAATGGTGTCGCCCACCGCCACGTTGCCATAAAGCTCGATTTTCACCGGTAAATCTCGTTGCGCCTTCTCGATATCGATTGCGCCAAACCGATTGAGGTCAGTGAATTCAAGCTCCTTGAGCGCAGTGCCCCCTCCCGGCAGGTCTTCCCCGCGCAGTAGGACCACAGGCTTGGATGGAGAATGCGCAGTGTTTTCCTCGCCACTCGCACCGAATACCCGGGTCACGGTATAGGCCATCTGCACTGTGCCACTGGGCTCGCTGGCCAGCACGGTCGGGGGAACTGGACGATTGATGTTGACCTTGGCAGCTGCCTCGGCAGCGCTCACGGGAGCAAGCGCGTGGGAGGGCTGTGTGCCCCAGACCAGGTGGAGTTTATCGTCCTCCTCCAACAGTTCAGTGCCGTCCACGGCGAGCCAGGGGATGGTCACTTGCGCACCTGCGGCGACATCCTCGGGCGTCAGCTCATCCACTTGCCCGGAGGCATCGCCGACAATGGTGGCCAATTCCAGATTGCCATGCCCTGGCAACTCCGGATCGGGATCGGGCCCACCCGGCAGCCGCAGGTCGACATTGACGCTCGCCGGGGGCGTCGCGTCGCCGATCTTGAAGGCGCCGCGCCACAATTCATAACTCACGGCCACTGCCCCTGTCTTCGGCCCTGCGCTGGTAAGCGGATACAGCAGGACCAGTTTCATCAATGGCTCTGGCGGCGGCGGCACCACGGTGACTTCATGTTCGTCCGAACGTTGGGCTCCCCAAAGCACGACGACCTTATCGCCGATACGAGCCCCGGTGACCCCGGGAACCACCAGGTTGATGCCTGCACGGGCATCTTTGTCGAGAATCAGCGGGTCGCCCGACTGGTCAAATCCTGGCACTTCAGGCGTAGGGAGAACGACGGGGATATCCTGCAACAGCAACTGCAGGGTGTCATGAGGCACGGAAACGATCGATAGATTCCCTGCCCGATCCTGCGACGTGTAGGTGAATGTGATCGGGGTATTGTCCTTGAGCTTCTGCACCTCGGCCAGCGGCAGTGCCACTGGCGTGGCGTCACTGCTGCTGGTGACGGTGAAGGGGCCGACCGTCACTGGGGTGGTGCCGTCGGTCATGGTCACCATGATCTGGTCACCCTGCTTCTGCTCCATATAACCCCTGACATGGACCGTAAGCATGCCAGCGACAAAGTCCGTGATCAGGATGTGCTTCCTGGCCTCGATCTCCGAAGCAAACGATAGCCTCGCGAGTGTGCCGGGGTTGCCACCCGGCGCCAGTTTATCGATGCGGATGACTCGGTTGGGCCCTCTTTCGAATTCACCTGAAAACTCTGGTCGAACCGAGTAACCCACCTGGAAGGTACGATCCTGCCCATCCGCAATGAAATCCCAATACGAACTCGGCAGTTCCAGAGAAAACTCGTAATCAGGATCCGCCGCTTCCGCGGCCGTGATCGAATGCCAGGCCATGCCCACGCCTTCGAGTTCTTCGTCACCGTTTACATACAACGCGATGACCATACCTTCCTCGACCTCATCCCAGTTCGGCACCCTCACCTTCAACGGTTTCTTATGGTCCGCCACCGGCAAGAGTTCAGCAGGATCGTCGACGCCATCCTCAACCAGCCCCTCGACAATCAGTTCCTTGAATTCCAACACTCCACCCTGTGGGAACAACACTCTGGAGCGTTTACCCGCGGGCCGCAGCAACCGACCGCTGAGTTGTTTGGGTACAGGCTTGTTCATGGCCATTTTCCTAATCTGTTCTACAGGTACGCGGCCCCTGCACCCTCACGGATTCGGGGCAACGAGTTAGTCACGACACAAGGCACTAGCCAACCAGTGATGGGAACAGGAGCAAGGGAGGAAACGGCTGCCGTCGTCGTGCTAGTAGATGTAACAAACTCCAGCCCGTCCGACACCTGACAAAAATGCCAGGTTCAGACGGGTTCGGGGTCTGCAGAAGGGAAGGGAAACAGACAAATTCAGAGGCAATGGCACCCGATCAAAGTCTCAGGTAACCACATTCATGCTCGGTTCAAGGGCGGGCATTGATCTGCTGTTGCAAGTTCTGGATTTGGCTCTGCAGGGTATTGATATTGCGGGTCGTCTGCCCACGGAAGGCATCGAACTCCTGCACCGAAGCGCCACCGCCCGCGGTGGCCGGGCGGTTGTCTAACTGGCTCTTGAGCACCAGCACATCCTGCTCAAGGCTCTCGATGGCCGCGCTCGGATTGCCCTGCTTCTTCAGCGCCGCCACCTCATTGCTCAGGCTCTTGAGCTGACCATCCAGCTTGCCGCCATCCACCTGGCCCGACTTGAGCGCCGCCAGCTCGCCATTGACTGCCTTGAGCTGCGCCTGCAGTTGCCCTTGCAATTCGGTCACCGCCTTCTGCTGCTCGCGGGTATCGGCCAGCACCTGCTCCAAGCGCTTGCCCAGGTCACCCGCCTGTCCGGCGACGCCCTGCTGCTGCTTGCCCTGCTCGGCCAGCGAGGCCTGCAACTGACGGATCTGCAGCTTCAACGCCTCGCTGCCGGAACTGCTGCTGGACTCGCTGGCATCGACCTTGCCGCTGATCGCCTGCAAACGCCCGGCCGCCTCCTCACTGATGCGGGCAAAGCTTTCCTGGGTCGCGACCAATTGCTGCTCCATCAATGTGATCTGCTGGAAGCTCCACCAGCCAAGTCCGCCCAAGGCGATGAACGAGGCACCCAGCAAGGCCCACAGCGGGCCGTTGCTGCGTGGGCGTGCCGCCTTCTGGCGGCTGCGGGTGACGTGGGCAGGCAGCAATTCATCGTCATCAGGGGTGCCGGCACGCAGGGTGGGCACATCGTCAAAGTCGTCGTGGGCGTCGTTACGCATGGGTGCATTCAACCGCGGTGGTAGCAAAGAGGCATGAGTATAAACCGCCTGGACGGCGCACTGATGACCATCATCCCGCCCACAGGTTCAGCGTTGCCCCGTCTGCGCCTGCCACCAGGCACAGAATTCATCCAGCGCGGACCACACATCGGCCTGGGGTCGGTAGCCCAGGTACTGACGGGCACGGCTGATATCGAGGGTGAAATCTTTGCTCATCACCTGCACTGCCGTGCGGCTCAAGGTCGGCAGCGGGCGCCCGGGCCAAAGCATGCAAGCGGCCTCGTTGAGCGCCGCCAGGCCGTAGGCCAGGCTTGGTGAGCGGTAGCGGGTGACCTGCGGCAGTTGCATGCGGCGCATCACGTAGTTGACCACGTCCCATAGCGGCAACGGATGGCCGTTGCTGATGTTGTAGGCCTGGCCAAGGGCCTGTTCCTCGGCGAAAAGGGCACTGAGCAATGCCTCGTTGAGGTTGTGCACACTGGTGAAGTCGACCTTGTTCAGGCCATTGCCGACGATCGCCACGCGCCCCTTGGCCTGCATTCGCATCAGGCGTGGGAAAATGCTCGCATCGCCGGCACCGGTGACGAAACGCGGGCGCAGCGCCAGCACTTCCAAGCCGAACTCCTGGGCGCCGAACACTTTCTGCTCGGCCAGGTGCTTGGTCAGCGCGTAATGGTCATGGAAGCGGCGCGGTACCTGGTCCTCGCGAATGTCGAGGCGCGAACGTCCAGTGAAGTAGATCGACGGCGACGACAGGTGCACCAGGCGCCGCACATGCTCCTTGATGCACCCCTCGACCACGTTCTCGGTAAGTACCACGTTGCCCTGGTGAAAATCCTGATAGCGGCCCCAAGTGCCCACCGCGCCGGCGCAATGCACCACTGCGTCGACACCCTGGCACAGGCGCCGGGCCAGCTCGGCATCGCCCAGGTCGCCCGGGATGAACTGCGCCCCGCGCTTGACCAGGTGCTCCACGCCCTCCGCCCGCCGGCCATTGATCCGCACCTCCAGGCCCTGCTCCAAGGCGAAGCGCGCAAAGCGCCCGCCGATGAAGCCGCTCGCGCCGGTGACCAGAATTCGCATGTAAGACTCCGCCTTGCCAGATTTCGGATGCAACTGACGCCTGATATGCCTACAAGGGCACCAGCCAATGCCGCGCCGAATGGCGCAGGTGGTCGGTCAGCTGGACGAGCAACTGCCCGCCGTTGCGCCAATGATGCCAGTACAGCGGTACGTCGATGGGGGTATTGGCGCAGATTTCCACCAGTTCGCCACGGGCCAGCTGTTCGGCTACCTGCCGCTCCGGCACCAGCCCCCAGCCCAGGCCAGCCTCGGTCATGCGCAGGAAACCTTCGGAGGACGGGCAAAGGTGGTGCAGGAATCCTTCCTGCACGCCCAACGACGCCAGATAGCGATGCTGGAGGAAATCGTCCGGCCCGAACACGATCGCCGGAGCACGGGCCAACCGCTCGACCGCAAAACCTTGGGGAAAGTAGCGCGCCATGAACGCGGGGCTGGCCAGCGCACGATAACGCATCGACCCCAGCGGCAGGCTGCGCGCGCCGGCAACGGGACGTTCGCTGCCACACAGGCAGGCCGCGACCTCGCCGGCGCGCATGCGCTTGAGGCCGACCTCCTGGTCTTCGACCACCAGGTCGAGCAGCACCTGCTGCTGCGCGCAGAAAGCCCCCACCGCACCGGCCCACCAGGTCGCCAGGCTGTCGGCGTTGAGGGCGATGCGCAGGCGCTCGGGCATGCCCTCCTCGTCCAACGCCGGCACCTGGCGCTGCAAGTCGCGCTCGAGCAGGCGCACCTGCTGCACATGGTTGAGCAACTGCCGGCCGACCTCGGTCGGGCTCGGTGGCGTGGCGCGCACCAGCACCGGCTGGCCGACCCGCGCCTCGAGCAGCTTGATGCGTTGCGAGATGGCCGACTGCGACAGCCCCAGCACCTGGGCGGCGCGCTCGAAACCGCCTTGTTCGATCACCGCAGCAAGGGCGGCGAGCAACTTGTAGTCGAACATCGATTTCTCTAATGACTGATCAGCTCTATTGGTTTTTCTTATACCGCCGCAACCGCCACAATGGCCACATCTTTCTTGTTGATCCGCGCCGATGTCCGCATCGGTGCCCGTGGAGTGTCCCCGCTATGTGGCAAAGCTATCTCAACGGCATGCTGGTGGCCTTTGGCCTGATCATGGCCATCGGCGCCCAGAACGCCTTCGTCCTGGCGCAGAGCCTGCGCCGTGAGCATCACCTGCCGGTGGCGGTGCTGTGCGTGGTCTGTGACGCGCTGCTGGTCGCCGCCGGGGTGTTCGGACTGGCCACGGTACTGGCGCACAACCCTACTCTGCTGGCCGTGGCGCGCTGGGGCGGCGCGGTGTTCCTGATCTGGTACGGCACCAAGGCCCTGCGCAGCGCGTTTTCCAAACAGAGCCTGCAGCACCGGGAAGGCCAGGGCGTGCGCTCGCGCCGCGCGGTGCTGCTGAGCGCGCTGGCGGTGACCCTGCTCAATCCCCACGTATATCTGGACACCGTGCTGCTTATCGGCTCCCTCGGCGCCCAGCAGACCGTGCCCGGCGCCTACGTGGCCGGCGCCGCCAGTGCCTCGCTGGTGTGGTTCTCGACCCTGGCGATCGGCGCCGCCTGGCTGGCGCCGTGGCTGGCACGCCCTGCGACCTGGCGGATGCTCGACCTGATGGTGGCGGTGATGATGTTCGCGGTGGCGGCGCAGCTCATCTTCAACTGAACCGCTTACCTGTAATTGATGGACTCGCCCCGCAATCCCTGTCTGCTACCGATGTGTACGGACTTGAGACATCGCTGACACACGTGCGGGGACAAATCTGCTCATTATCTGGTCACTGCTGCAAAGTGATCAGGTGTACCAACGCAAACCGAAAGATCGTGCGGAGGCTGCCATGAGCAGCTGATCAACCGAGCAATGCCAGCCGGGCGCTGAGCGCTCCTACCCCTGCTAGTGTGCTGTCTCGGCAATAAGCTGTTCAATTTTGGCGGCGTCTTGGGCGCCCGGCCGGCGTTGCCACGCCTCGCCATAGCCCTGCCATGACTCGTCGCGGCGCCTTGCCCGAACATCCAAGCCACTTGCCATATGTTCAAAAGCAGCTAGACATTGTGGGCCGCGAAAGGGCCGCGTAGCGGCCCCAGGATTTCAGCGGATAGGCAAAGATCGTCGGAGCCGCCTTGCGGCCCCGATTTCGCAGGCGCTTGTGTTACGCCACAGTCTCCTGCACCACACGGATCACCCGCTGCGGAAACGGAATGTCGATCCCTTCGGCCTTGAGACGGTCGCGGGCATGCTCGTTGAGCATGAACATCACGTCCCAGTAGTCGGCCGTCTTGGTCCAGATACGCAGCGACACGGTGATCGAGCTGTCACCCAGGGTCGAGATCACCGCCTGCGGCGCTGGATCCTGCAGCACGCGCGGATCCTGGGCCAGCTCCAGCAGTACATTGCGCGCCTTCTGCAGGTCGGCGTCGTAGTCCACGCCCACGTCGAACACCACCTTACGGGTCGGCTGGCGGTTGGTGTTGGTAATGATGCCGTTGGACAGGCTGCCGTTGGGCATGATCACGGTCTTGTTGTCGCCAGTGCGCAGCACGGTGTGGAAGATCTGGATGCTGTCCACGGTGCCCGCGACACCTTGCGCCTCGATCCAGTCACCGATGCGAAACGGGCGGAACATCAGGATCAGCACGCCGCCGGCGAAGTTCGCAAGGCTGCCCTGCAGGGCCAGACCGATGGCCAGGCCCGCGGCACCGATGGCAGCGACGAACGAGGTGGTCTCGATGCCGATCATCGAGGCCACGCTGACCATCAGCAGCACCTTCAGCACGATGTTGGCCAGGGTACTGATGAAGCCCTGCAGCGCCGCGTCGGCGCGCAGGCCGACCAGCTTGCCCAGGCGGGCGCTGACCTTGTTGATGATCCACCAGCCGATGGCCAGGGTCAGCAGCGCCAGCAACAGGCGGCTGCCGTACTCCATGATCAAGGGGAGCCAGGTTTGCGATTGACGGACCAGCTGATCGACTTCAGCGTTCAAATCCATGTTTATCTCCTGATGCCGAACGGCAAGTACACGATGAGGCGGGCAACGCAAAGCAAGCGGCCCGGACCCCGATGGACATCACTGCGCCATCAAGGTTCCGGGCCGCCGCGGATCAGTCGCGGAAGTTGTTGAACTGCAGCGGCATGTCGAATTCCTTGGTGCGCAGCAGGGCGATGGCTTCCTGCAGGTCGTCACGCTTCTTGCCGGTCACGCGCACCTGCTCGCCCTGGATGGCAGCCTGGACCTTGAGCTTGCCGTCCTTGATGGTGGCGACGATTTTCTTGGCCAGGTCCTTGTCGATGCCTTCGCGGAACTTGGCTTCCTGCTTCTTTTCCTTACCGGATGCGTAGGGATCCTTGGTTTCCAGGCATTTGACGTCGATCTTGCGCTTGACCAGCGCCAGGCGCAGGATTTCCAGCATCGCCTCGAGCTGGAACTCCTCCTCGGCGGTCAGCAGCACGGTCTGTTCCTTGTCCTTGAACTCGAAGGTGCCCTTGCCCTTGAGGTCGTAACGGCGGTCGAGGTCCTTGATGGCGTTGTCGACGGCGTTCTGCACTTCGTGCTTGTCCAGTTCCGATACCACGTCGAACGAAGGCATGGATGATCTCCAGAAAAAAAGCGCGCTCGGCTTGAAGATGGAGCGCGTCGGGTTTGATGGTTAAAATGCGGGCTCATTATAACGGGTTGCGAAACGCAGATGAGCAGCACCTGGCATATTCTCGGCGCCGGTAGCCTCGGCAGCCTCTGGGCCTGTCGCCTGGCCCGCGCCGGCAAGGCGGTCCGCCTGATCCTGCGCGATAAGCAGCGCCTGTCCAGTTACCAGGGCGCAGGCAAGCTGACGCTGTTCGAACAGGACAAGACCCAGCACTACGCGATCCCCGCGGAAACCTTCGATGCCCAAGGGCCGATTCATCGCCTGTTGGTGGCCTGCAAGGCCTACGATGCCGCGCCAGCCGTGGCGCGCCTGGCCGCGAGACTGGCCAACGGCGCCGAACTGGTGCTGTTGCAGAACGGCCTGGGCAGCCAGGACGAAGTCGCCGACCAGGTGCCCCACGCCCGCTGCATCTTCGCCTCCAGCACCGAGGGCGCGTTCCGCGAGGCCGACTGGCAGGTGCGCTTCGCCGGCCACGGTTTCAACTGGCTGGGTGATCCGACCAACCCCAACGTCCCGTCCTGGTTCGCAGACCTGCATGACGCCGGCATCCCGGCCCAGTGGTCGCTCGACATCCCCACCCGCCTGTGGCGCAAACTGGCCCTCAACTGCGCGATCAACCCGCTCACCGTGCTGCACGACTGCCAGAACGGTGGCCTGCTCGGCCACCTGGCCGAAGTCGACCAGCTGTGTGACGAACTGGCCGACCTGCTGCGCCGTTGCGGCCAGCCCGAGGCCGCCCACGACCTGCATGAGGAAGTGCAGCGGGTGATTCTCGCCACCGCGGCCAACTACTCTTCCATGTACCAGGATGTCCGCCATGGCCGACGCACCGAGGTCCACTACCTGCTCGGCCACGCCTGCCGTACCGCCAACCGCCATGACCTGGCGGTACCGGCCCTGGAACGGCTGCAGCGGCGCCTGGTCGATAACTTGCAGGCGCGCGGACTGCGTAGCGACTGACGGCATTCATCCACAGGACAGGACACCTCCTCACCCATGACCCTGCGTCAACGCCTGGAAAACCTCCCGGTCGGGCAGAAATTGCTGGCGGCCCTGCTGGTGCTGCTGGTGACCATCCTGTTGGTGGCCAACCTCGCCTTCATCAGCGCCGCCTATTGGATCACCCAGGAAAGCATGGCGCCCCAGGCCCTGCAGACCATCGGCAAGCTGGTCTCCAACCCGCAGATGTCCGCGCGCGCCGGCGATTCGGCAGAGAACGCCACGGCGCTGCTCAAGGAGCTCGACAGCTATTCGCCGCTACGCGCCGCCGCGATCTATGGCGGTGACGGGCAGATGCTGGCCCAGCTGCAGCACGGCGACCCGCTAACCCTGCCCAAGCGCTACCGCAACATCGACGGCTGGCGCCTCATGGAGTTTCGCAGCACCCAGCTGATCCGCCTGCCGCGCAGCGCCGCCCCACCCGCGCATCTGCTGCTGGTGGCCAGCAGCGAGTTGCCCACCGCGTTCTACACCGGCACGCTATCGGCCAGCCTGGCCATCCTGGTGTTCAGCATACTGCTGTGGCTGGTCATCGCCCGGCAGATCAAGCGCCTGATCACCCTGCCGATCAATCGCCTCGAAGAGCTGACCCGCCAGGTTACCCGCGAGGAGAGCTACGCCCTGCGCGCCCAGCGCGGCAACGACGACGAGATCGGCAGCCTGGCGGAGGCGTTCAACACCATGCTCTCGCGCATCGAGGCCCGCGAGCAGCAGCTCAAGCGCACCCGCGACGAGTTCCAGGACGCCTACGACCAGGCCCAGGGGCTGGCCGAGGAAACCCGCCACACCAACCGCAAGCTGGAGCTGGAAGTCCAGGTGCGCAGCAAGATCGAGAAGAAGCTCACGGGCTTTCAGAACTACCTGAACAGCATCATCGACTCCATGCCCTCGGCACTGATCGCCCTCGACGAGCAGCTCTACGTCACCCAGTGGAACCACGAGGCCACGGTGCTCTCCGGCACGCCGCTGGACGAGGCGCTGAACCAGCCGGTGTTCCTCGCCTTCGAGCCGCTCAAGCCCTTCCTGCCGCAGCTCAAGGAGAGCGTGGAGAAATACCGGGTGGCCAAGATCGAGCGGGTTACCTGGCCAAAGGGCGAGGACCTGCGCCACTACGCCCTGACCTTCTACCCACTGATGGGCGGCGCCGGACGCGGCGTGGTGATCCGCATCGACGACATCACCCAACGCCTGTCCCTGGAAGAAATGATGGTGCAGTCGGAAAAGATGCTCTCGGTCGGCGGCCTGGCCGCAGGCATGGCCCACGAGATCAATAACCCACTGGGCGCGATCCTGCACAATGTGCAGAACATCCGCCGACGCCTGTCGCCAGACCTGCCGCGCAACCAGGAGCAGGCCGGCGAACTGGGCATCGACCTGACGGCCGTCAACCGTTACCTGGAGAGCCGCGAAGTGCCGCAACTGCTCGACGGCATCCAGCAGGCCGGCGCCCGGGCGGCCAAGATCGTCACCCACATGCTCAGCTTCAGCCGCCGCAGCAACCGCCAGCTGGCGCCTTGCGAGTTGCCGGCGCTGATCGACCAGGCCGTGGAGATCGCCGGCAACGACTTCGACTTGGCCATCGGATTCGACTTCAAGGGCCAGGCCATCGTCCGCCAGTTCGACCCGCAATTGGGCCCGGTGCCCTGCACCGCCAACGAACTGGAACAAGTGCTGCTCAACCTGCTGAAGAATGCCGCCCAGGCCATCCACCAGCGCCCACAGCCCAGCGAGCCGGGGCGTATCACCCTGCGCACGCGGCTCAACCCGCCGTGGGCGGAGATCCAGGTCGAAGACAATGGCATCGGCATGCCCGAGACGGTGCGCAAGCGCACCTTCGAGCCGTTCTTCACCACCAAGGAAATCGGCCAGGGCACCGGCCTGGGCCTGTCGGTGTCGTACTTCATCATCACCAACAACCACAAAGGGCAGATGGAGGTGCAGTCCACTCCCGGCCAGGGCACCTGCTTCACTCTGCGCCTACCTCTGAACCCGGCCCAGCCGACCACCACCAAGACGGAGACATGACATGGGCTACCGCCTTTCGAAGATCTACACCCGCACCGGCGACAAAGGCGAAACCGGCCTGGGCGACGGACGCCGGGTGCCCAAGGACCATCCGCGGATTGAGGCGATCGGCGAGGTAGACAGCCTCAACAGCCAGTTGGGCGTGCTGCTGGCCGGGCTGGCCGAGGCCGGTCTTGGCGAGCTGATCGAGGTACTGGCGCCTTGTCAGCACCGTTTGTTCGATCTGGGTGGGGAACTGGCAATGCCCAGCTACCAGGCGTTGAACATTGCCGAGGTGGAGCGCCTGGAGGCGGCCATCGACCACTGGAACGAAGAGTTGGGGCCGCTGAAAAACTTCATCCTGCCTGGGGGCTCGATGCTGGTGGCCCAGGCCCATGTCTGCCGCAGTGCGGCGCGGGCGGCGGAACGGCGTTGCCAGCAACTGAATGCGCTGGAACCGCTGGAGGGGGTGGGGCTGGCCTATATCAACCGGGTATCGGACCTGTTGTTCGTCGCGGCCCGGATCATTGGGCGGCGCCAGGGAGTTGCAGAGGTATTGTGGCAGCCTGCGCCTAAACCTGGAGCCTGAGATTGCTGGGGCTGCTGTGCAGCCCCAATTACTCAGACCTCAGGCCAAAACGCCCGGATCCCCGCCACACCCTGCGCCCCAACCTCCCTGGCCCGCTCCCGTTCACCCGGCCCGACCCCGCCCAGCAGAAACACCGGATGGCTGATCCCGCCGATCAGCCGCTGCGCCTCGTCCCACCCCAGCGGCACCGCCTCGGGATGGGTCTGGGTCGCCTGCACCGGCGACAAGGTGACAAAGTCCACCCCCATCTGCTCGGCCAGCGCCAGTTCCTCGGCACTGTGGCAGGACGCCGCCAGCCAGCGCTCCTTCGGGAAGGGGCGGCCCTTGGCGGCGTACTTGCGAAGCTGCGCGGCGGTCAGGTGCCAGCCGGCCGACGGGAAGTCGCCCAGCCACTCCAGCGGCCCCTTGAGCATCAATTGGGCCTTGCCCGCGCACAGGCCGACCGCATCCACCGCTACATCGCGGTACTTGGGGTCGTACATGTCCGGCGCGCGCAGCTGGATCAGCCTGATGCCGCTGGCCACGGCCTTCTGGATGCCCTTGAGCAGCTCTGGCACTTCCAGACCGTCAGGGGTGATCAGATACTGGTCGGGCAGGCGCGCCGCGGCGACGATCGGCTTGTTGGCCTCGGGGAACTCATACTGACCAAGGTCACGCGGCGCCACCCAGGCCAGGGGCTGGCCTTCGGCGCCGTGGGGCTCACCAGTAAAGGCGTGCACTTCACGCACATCCAGCAGCACCTGCTTGTCCGGATAGTCGTGGCTGACCTTGATCAACGGCCGCGAAGCCGCGACCTCGATCCCCAGCTCCTCGCGCAGCTCGCGGGCCAGCGCCGCCTCGACGCCCTCGCCCTCCTCCAGCTTGCCGCCGGGGAACTCCCACAGGCCGCCCTGGTGCTGGGTATCGGCGCGGCGGGCGATCAGGATCCGCCCGTCGGCACCACGAATGACCGCTGCGACTACATGAATCCGTTTCACCCTTCACGCTCCGCCAGGCCAGCTTTTTGCCAGGCTTGGAAGGCTGGCCATTGATAAATGGTCTCGATGTAGGCAGCCGCTTCGGCCGGCACCGCGACACGGTAGGTGCGCAAGCGCACGGCCACAGGGGCGAAGAAGGCGTCGGCCAAGCTCGGGCGGCCGAACAGGAACGGGCCGTTTTCCTTGGCCACCAAGCGGCATTCGCTCCACAGGGCGACGATGCGGTCGATATCGACCTGCACGTCCAACGGCATCTCGGCCAGTGCTTCGTCACGGGACAGGTCGAATGGCATGGCACCGCGCAGGGCGAAGAAGCCGCTGTGCATCTGCGCGCAGGCCGAACGGGCCTGGGCGCGGGCGGCAACGTCCTCGGGCCACAGGCGGGCCTCGGGGTGGCGTTCGTTGAGGTATTCGGCGATGGCCAGGGAGTCGGCGATGACGCCATGCTCGCTTTGCAGCAACGGCACCTTGGCGGTGGCCGAGAAGGCCAGCAGGCGCTGGCGGGTGTCAGGCTGGTTGAGCTTGACCAGGGTTTCTTCGTAGGGGACGCCGGCCAGCTCGAGGGCCAGGGCGCCGCGCAGCGACCAGGAGGAATACAGCTTGTCGCCGATGATCAGGTGATAGCTCATGGTTCGGCTCCATGTTGCGGACAGTATGCAGTAATCGCGGGGCAAGCCCGCTCCCACGACAGTCTGCGTGGGACCGGGCTTGCCCCGTGATGGATCAGGTGCGGTATTCGGCGTTGATCTTCACGTACTCGTGGGACAGGTCGGTGGTCCAGATTGTTTCGCTGCACTGGCCACGGCCCAGTTCGATGCGGATGGTGATTTCCTCCTGGGCCATCACCTTGGCGCCCTGGTCCTCGGTGTAGCTCGGGCTGCGCCCGCCCTGGCTGGCGATGCAGACGCTGTCCAGGTACACATCGATCAGGCTCACATCCAGCGCCGGCACGCCGGCACGACCGACCGCGGCGAGGATACGGCCCCAGTTGGGATCGGAGGCGAATAGCGCGGTCTTGATCAGCGGCGAGTGGGCCACGGCGTAGCCGACGTCCAGGCACTCCTGGTGATTGCCACCGCCGTTGACCTGCACGGTGACAAACTTGGTAGCGCCTTCGCCGTCGCGGACAATGGCCTGGGCCACCTCCATGCACACCTCGAACACCGCCTTCTTCAGCGCCTCGAACAGTGCGCCGCTGGCCTCGGTCACTTCCGGCACATCGGCCTTGCCGGTGGCGATCAGCATGCAGCAGTCGTTGGTCGAGGTGTCGCCGTCGATGGTGATGCGGTTGAACGACTTGTTGGCGCCGTCGAGTATCAGGTCCTTGAGCACCGCCGGGGCGACCTTGGCGTCGGTGGCGATGTAGCCGAGCATGGTGGCCATGTTCGGACGGATCATGCCCGCGCCCTTGCTGATGCCGGTGACGGTGATGGTCTTGCCGTCGTACTGGAACTGGCGGCTGGCGCCCTTGGGCAGGGTGTCGGTGGTCATGATGCCAGTGGCGGCTTCGGCCCAGTGGTTTTCCGACAGGTTGTCCAGGGCGGCCTGCAGCGCGCCTTCGATCTTCTCCACTGGCAGCGGCTCGCCGATCACGCCGGTGGAAAACGGCAGCACGGACTCAGCAGGAACACCGGCAAGCTCCGCCAGCTTGGCGCAGGTGCGCTCGGCGGCGGCCAGGCCCGGTGCGCCCGTGCCGGCGTTGGCATTGCCGGTGTTGGTCAGCAGGTAACGCACGGTACCCTGCACACGCTGCTTGGAAAGGATCACCGGGGCCGCGCAAAAGGCGTTGAGGGTGAACACGCCGGCGACGCTGGAGCCTTCGGCGCAGCGCATCACCACCACATCCTTGCGCCCTGGGCGCTTGATGCCCGCCGAGGCGATACCGAGTTCGAAACCGGGAACCGGGTGCAGGGTGGGCAGGGGACCAAGACCAACAGCCATTAGAGCGCTCCTATGGAAAACAAGGGATGTGACGACGTCGGCCGATCTTAATGTCGGCCGGTTACCAGAGGGAAGAGCGGGGGCCGCTTCGCAGCCCATCGCGACACAAGGCCGCTCCTACAGAGACTGCGCTGCTCTTTAGCCGAGCGCAGTACCTGTGGGAGCGGCCTTGTGTCGCGAAAGGGCCGCAACGCGGCCCCTCGGATGTCACGCAGGATCGATTACTCGATCTGACCATGGCAATGCTTGAATTTCTTGCCCGAACCACACCAGCACGGCTCGTTGCGGCCCAGCTTCATGTCGTTGCGAACCGGCGCGGAGGCCACGGCGACTTCGGCGCCCTCCTCGGCCAGCTGCTCGCCTTCCAGGCCCGGCGCGGCGGCATGCTGGAACTGCATGCGGCTGGCCAGTTCCTCGGCCTCGCGGCGCAGGCGCGCCTCTTCCTCGGCCGGATCTTCGCGGCGTACCTGGACGTGCGAGAGCACGCGGATGGTGTCGCGCTTGATCGACTCCAGCAGCTCCTGGAACAAGGTGAACGACTCGCGCTTGTACTCCTGCTTCGGGTTCTTCTGCGCATAGCCGCGCAGGTGGATACCGTGGCGCAGGTGGTCCATGGTCGAAAGGTGGTCTTTCCACAGGTCGTCCAGCACGCGCAGCAGGATCTGCTTCTCGAAGGTGCGCAGGGCGTCGATGCCGGCCTGGTCTTCCTTCTCGTTGTAGGCGTCGGTGATTTCCTTGATCAGCCGCTCGCGCAGGGTCTCCTCGTAGAGGTGATCGTCCTCGTCGAGCCACTGCTGGATCGGCAGCTTGATGGCGAAATCGCTGGCCAGCGAAGCTTCCAGGCCGGCCACGTCCCACTGCTCGGGCAGCGATTGCGGCGGAATATGCTGGCTGATGGTGGCATCGAGCACTTCCTGGCGGAACTCGGCGATGGTGTCGCCGATGTTCTCGGCGGCCAGCAGGCTGTTGCGCATGTGGTAGATCACCTTGCGCTGCTCGTTGGCCACGTCGTCGTATTCGAGCAGCTGCTTGCGGATGTCGAAGTTGCGGCCTTCGACCTTGCGCTGCGCCTTCTCGATGGCGTTGGTTACCATGCGGTGCTCGATGGCCTCACCGGACTGCATGCCCAGCGCCTTCATGAAGTTCTTCACCCGGTCGGAGGCGAAGATGCGCATCAGGCTGTCTTCCAGCGACAGGTAGAAACGGCTGGAGCCGGCGTCTCCCTGACGGCCGGCACGGCCACGCAGCTGGTTGTCGATACGGCGCGACTCGTGGCGCTCAGAGGCGATCACGTGCAGGCCACCGGCTTCCAGCACCTGCTGGTGACGCTTCTGCCAGTCGGCCTTGATCTGGGCGATCTGTTCAGGGGTCGGGTTGTCCAGGGCGGCCACCTCGGCCTCCCAGTTGCCGCCCAGCAGGATGTCGGTACCACGGCCGGCCATGTTGGTGGCGATGGTCAGTGCACCCGGAGCACCGGCTTGCGCGATGATCTCTGCTTCTTTTTCGTGGTACTTGGCGTTCAGGACCTTGTGGTCGATACCTTCCTTCTTGAGCAGGTTGGACATGTGCTCGGAGGTTTCGATGGTCGCGGTACCGACCAGGACCGGACGGCCGTGGGCCATGCTTTCCTTGATGTCGGCGATGATCGCGGCGTACTTCTCGTCGGCGGTCAGGTACACCAGGTCGTTGAAGTCCTTGCGGGCCAACGGCTTGTTCGGTGGGATGACCATCACATTGAGGTTGTAGATCTGGGCGAACTCGAATGCCTCGGTGTCGGCGGTACCGGTCATGCCGGACAGCTTGGTGTAGAGGCGGAAGTAGTTCTGGAAGGTGGTCGAGGCCAGGGTCTGGCTCTCGGCCTGGATGTTCAGGTTTTCCTTGGCCTCGATGGCCTGGTGCAGGCCTTCGGACAGGCGGCGGCCCGGCATGGTGCGGCCGGTGTGCTCGTCGATCAGGAGGATCTGGCCTTCCTGGACGATGTACTCGACGTTGCGGTGGAACAGCTTGTGCGCGCGCAGGCCGGCGTAGACGTGGGTCAGCAGGCTCAGGTTGTGCGCCGAGTACAGGCTCTCGCCCTCGGCCAGCAGGCCGGACTGGGTCAGCATGTCCTCGATGAACTGGTGGCCGGCCTCGTTCAGTTCGACCTGACGGCTCTTCTCGTCGATGGTGTAGTGGCCCTCTTGGGTCACCTGGCCTTCGACTTCCTCGATGTGCTGGGTCAGGCGCGGGATCAGGCGGTTGATCTCGATGTACAGCTTGGAGCTGTCCTCGGCCTGGCCGGAGATGATCAACGGGGTGCGCGCTTCGTCGATGAGGATCGAGTCAACTTCGTCGATCACGGCGAAGTTCAGCTCACGCTGGAACTTCTCGTCCTGGCTGAACGCCATGTTGTCGCGCAGGTAGTCGAAACCGAATTCGTTGTTGGTGCCGTAGGTGATGTCGGCGGCATAGGCGGCGCGCTTTTCTTCCGGCGGCTGGAAGGCCGAGACGATGCCGACGTTGAGGCCGAGGAATTCGTACAGCGGACGCATCCAGTTGGCGTCGCGGCGAGCCAGGTAGTCGTTGACGGTGACCACGTGCACGCCCTTGCCGGACAGCGCGTTGAGGTACACAGCCAGGGTACCGACCAAGGTCTTGCCTTCACCGGTGCGCATTTCTGCGATCATGCCTTCGTGCAAGGTCATGCCGCCGATCAGCTGGACATCGAAGTGACGCATGCCCATTACGCGCTTGCCGGCCTCGCGGGCCACGGCGAAGGCTTCGGGCAGCAGCTGGTCGAGCGTCTCGCCTTTGGCCAGGCGTTCCTTGAACTCTGCGGTCTTGCCCCGCAGCTGCTCGTCGGAGAGGGCCACCATCTTCTCTTCGAAGGCATTGACGGTGCTCACCGTCTTGAGCATGCGTTTGATTTCACGCTCGTTCTTGCTTCCAAAAAGTTTTTTTAACAAAGGCGCAAACATATCGGCAGGATCTTCCACACGTAGGGATGGAGGGCGGCCCCGTGAGTCGCCCGTGCAGCCCTGAGGCCGCATGCGAACGAGCATTCTACCCGGAAACGATGGTGAGGAAAGTGGTGGATTTCCACGATGCTGGCACAGCGCTTTTAGGGGGCCTGACTAACATAGGGGCTTTTTGCGCAAGTTCAAGGTGCGTGAAGATGAAACGTATCGCGAATGACTTGCATCAAGATCCGGCGACCGCTCGCCACACGCTGGCGTGGGAGCGGGCTTTCCCCGCGATGAATGCCCAACTGGTAGACTGTTGATCCTGTATCCCTCTGCAGACCTCCATGGCCTACAAACCCACCCCTGCCC
>NZ_NIBE01000099.1:0-1004 GCF_002205115.1 Pseudomonas sp. DrBHI1 | reverse complement strand
GAGGCGCAGCACGATCAGTTGGCGGCCCATGGCAGCGCCGAGATCCTCCAGGCCGACTTGGCCGGGCTGGCCCTGCAGCTGGCGCGCTGGGGTGTGCCACCGGAGCAGCTCAGCTGGCTCGACCAGCCACCGGCCGCTGCTTACGGCCAGGCCCAGGACCTGCTGGCCCGGCTCGGTGCCTTCAAGCCCGGTTGCCGCGACAACTTGAGTTCACATGGCCAGGCCATGGCCGAGCTGCCTGCGCATCCGCGCATCGCCCACCTGCTGCTGCGCGGGCAGGATCTCGGATTGGCCGACATGGCCTGCGATGTCGCCGCGCTGCTGGGCGAGCGCGACATCCTGCGCGGCGGCGGTGCCGACCTGCACAGCCGGCTGGCGCTGCTCAGCGGTGAAAGCCGCGCCTCCCGTGGCGGGCAGGGCGGCGTGCAGCGCGCCCGGCAACTGGCTCGGCAGTACCGCGGCCAGTTGCGTGGCAAACCGCGCAGCCCGGTCGCCGACCCCGACCATCCCCGCTGGCTGGGCGCCGTGCTGGCGCTGGCCTACCCCGACCGGGTGGCGCAGCAGCGTCGCGAAGGCGGCGCCGAGTACCGCCTGGCCAATGGCCGGGCGGCGTTGTTCGCCGAAGCCGATGCGCTGATGAAAAGCCCGTGGTTGGTGATTGCCGACCTGGGCAGCCGCCAGGGACAGCGTGAGGAACGCATCTACCTGGCCGCCGAATTCGATCCGGCGCTGTTCGACGGTGTGCTGGCCGAGCAGGTGGAGCAACTCGACCTGCTCGACTGGGACGAACGTGAACAGGTGCTGCGCGCCGAGCGCCAGCGCAAGGTCGGTGAGCTGGTGCTCAGCCGTGAACCGTTGCCGGGGCTGGATGACGACGCACGGGCCAGGGCATTGCTGGGGCTGGTGCGGCGCAAGGGCCTGAACCTGCTGACCTGGACCCCGGAACTGCGCCAGTGGCAGGCCCGCGTCGCGCTGCTGCGTCAGCTGGATCTGGAAAAGGACGG
>NZ_NIBE01000098.1:7177-12640 GCF_002205115.1 Pseudomonas sp. DrBHI1 | reverse complement strand
TCACCGTCGACTGGCTCGACGGCGTGTTGCTGGTGGCGCTGTTCCGCGAGCCGCCCGAGGGCCAGCTGGCGGAGCTCGAAGCGATGCTGATGGCGCTGGCCGAACGCCCGCAGTGGACCGGCCAGGCCATCCTGCTGCAGCACCGCTACCTGCCGGACAGCCCTGGCCAGTGGCTGTGGGGCGAGCCGTGCCAGCAGCGCGAGGTGGTCGAGGATGGCCTGAAGTACCTGCTCGACCTGGGCGTGCGCCAGAACAACGGCCTGTTCCTCGACATGCGCTATGGCCGACGCTGGGTACGCGAGCAGGCGGCCGGCAAGCGCGTACTCAACCTGTTCGCCTACACCTGCGGCTTTTCGGTGGCGGCGATCGCCGGCGGCGCCGAGCAGGTGGTCAACCTGGACATGGCCAAGTCGGCGCTGTCCCGGGGCCGCGACAATCACCGACTCAACGGCCATGACGCCTCGCGGGTCGCGTACCTGGGGCATGAGCTGTTCAAGTCATGGGGCAAGGTGCGCAAGTACGGGCCGTATGACCTGATCATCATCGACCCGCCGACCTTCCAGCGCGGCAGCTTCGTGCTGACCCAGGACTACGCCAAGATCCTTCGGCGTTTGCCGGAGTTGTTGACTGAAGGCGGTACGGTGCTGGCCTGCGTCAACGATCCGGGGATCGGGCCGCAGTTTCTCATCGAGGGGATGGCCGAGCAGGCGCCGGGGCTGGTGTTTGTCGAGCGGCTTAAGAATCCGCCGGAGTTTCCGGATGCGGATCCGGAGGGTGGCCTGAAGGCGCTGGTGTTCCGCCAGCAGGCCTGACCCGGCGAAGGGCGGTTACTTGTTGGTATAGATCTGGTCGAACACGCCACCGTCATTGAAGTGGGTCTTCTGCACGGTGCGCCAGTCGCCGAAGGTTTTTTCAACGGACAGGAAGTCGACTTTCGGGAAGCGGTCGGTGTACTTGGCCAGCACGGTGGCGTCACGCGGGCGCAGGTAGTTGTTGGCGGCGATTTCCTGAGCCTCGGGCGACCACAGATACTTCAGGTATTCCTCGGCCACGGCCTGGGTGCCTTTCTTGGCTACCACCTTGTCCACCACGCTCACCGGCGGCTCGGCCTCGGCCGACACACTCGGGTAGATCACTTCGAACTGGTCGCGGCCGAACTCGCGGGCGATCATCTCGGCCTCGTTCTCGAAGGTCACCAGCACGTCGCCGATCTGGTTGGTCATGAAGGTGGTGGTGGCGGCGCGGCCACCGGTGTCCAGGACCGGCGCCTGCTTGAACAGCTTGCCGACGAAGTCGCGGGCCTTGGTTTCGTCACCGCCCTGCTTGAGCACGTAGCCCCAGGCCGAGAGGTAGGTGTAGCGGCCGTTACCCGAGGTCTTGGGGTTGGGCACGATCACCTGCACGCCGTCCTTGAGCAGGTCCGGCCAGTCCTTCAGCGCCTTGGGGTTGCCCTTGCGCACGATGAACACGGTGGCCGAGGTGAACGGCGCGCTGTTGTTCGGCAGGCGGCTCACCCAGTTGTCCGGCACCAGCTTGCCGTTGTCGGCCAGGGCGTTGATGTCGGTGGCCATGTTCATGGTGATCACGTCGGCCGGCAGGCCATCGATCACCGCGCGCGCCTGCTTGCTCGAGCCGCCGAAGGACATCTGCACATTGACCTTCTCCTTGTGCTCGGCCTCCCAGTGCTTCTGGAACGCCGGGTTGTAGTCCTTGTAGAAGTCGCGCATCACGTCGTAGGAGACGTTGAGCAGGGTCGGGGCGGCCTGGGCGAGGTTGCCCAGGGCCAGGCCCGCGGCGAGCAGCGAGGCGCTGAAGAGTTTTTTCACTGGGGGCATTCCTTGTTCTGATTCAAAGGGTTGGCGATATGCCAGCGACTATAGCGTTTGGCGCTTTGGTCGCTAAAGATCAAATGGCTCTTTGCTTATGCTTGCCCCGCCTTGGGACGCTGCCTATTGCTTTGGAAACAACGCATTGCCACAGCGCGAACAGAACGCCGCGCCATGCTCGTGGTGGTGCTTGGCGCAGGTCGGGCAGTCATGCTGCAACTGCTCGCCACGCAGGGCATTGGCCAGTTCGGCGGTGAAGATGCCGGTGGGCACGGCAATGATCGAGTAACCGGTGATCATCACCAGCGACGACAGCACCTGCCCCAGCGGCGTCTTCGGCACGATATCGCCGAAGCCTACCGTGGTCAGGGTGACAATGGCCCAGTAGATGCCCTTGGGAATGCTGGTAAAGCCGTGCTCCGGCCCTTCGATCACGTACATCAGCGTGCCGAACACCGTGACCAGGGTCGACACGCTGACCAGGAACACGATGATCTTCTGCTTGCTGCCTTGCAGCGCCGCCAGCAGGTAGTGGGCCTGCTTCAGATAGGGGCTGAGCTTGAGCACGCGGAAGATCCGCAGCATGCGGATCACCCGGATGATCAGCAGGTACTGGGCGTCGCTGTAGTACAGGGCGATGATCCCCGGCACGATCGCCAGCAGGTCGACCAGCCCGTAGAAGCTGAAGGCATAGCGCAGCGGCTTGGGCGAGCAGTATAGGCGGGTGATGTACTCGGCGAGGAAGATCGCCGTGAAACCCCACTCGATGCCGGCCAGCAGCCCGGCGTAGTTCTGGTGAACATCGTCGATGCTGTCGAGAATCACCGTGACCAGGCTGGCGAGGATGATCAGCAGGAGGATCTTGTCGAAGCGTCTTCCAGCGACGGTGTCGGTCTGGAAGACGATGACGTAGAGCCGCTCGCGCAGGCTCGAAGGGTTGTCCATGGGCGCGTTCCATTGTGCGAATGGGCAGAGCCTAGGGGCTGTGTTTCAGCTGTGCAAGCGAGGCGCGTTACGGCGCTGGTTGAGCTGGGCCAGGTGGTTGCCCAGGTGCATCAGCCAGCAGGCGGTGACGAACGGCGCGGTCAGCCCGGCGAGCGGTAGCAGGTTGAACAGTGGCTGTAGCAGCAAGGCACAGGCGATGGCGAGCAAGGTCACCCAGGGTTTCTCGCCCTGGCGGCTGAAGGCCAGCGCGGCCAGTGCCGCATTGAAGCCATAAAGCCCCAACCAGGCCCCTTGCGCTTCACCGGCCAGCAGCGCGACCCCGCCGCCGATGGCCGAGCCGATCACCGCCCAGGTGGCGGCATAGGGGTTGGCGAAGTACATGCCGATGACGATCAGCAGGCCGGCCATGGGCTTGCCGAGCAGGAAGATCTGCCCCACGCCGCGCAGCAGGGCATACACAGGGTCTGCCTCGACATAGCCGTTGGCCGACGGCTCGGCCAGCAGCAGGGTGGCCCAGCCTAGCAGCACGAAGGGCGCGGTGTAGGCGATCAGCAGCTTGCCGCCACGCTTGCGCCACTGGTGGGTGAGCATGCTCGACAGGCCGCCGGCGGCGATGATCAGCGGCGGCAGGATCGCCGACCAGGGCAGCACGGCGCTGATCAGGATGCCGATCAGCACGCCGTTGTAGCAATACAGCCCGGCCTGGCGGTCGGCGCGTTCGTAGCCGCGGCGCTGGGCGGTGAGCAGGCCGGCGAGGGCGCCAAGCAGGGCACCGCCGACCAGGTTCGGAGCGGTCAGCAGGATGGCCAGCAGGCAGCACAGGCCGCACAGGGGATTGCGCAGCAGCAGCACCTGGCTGAAGCCGTTGAGCAAGGCCGTGGCCCAGTCCGGGCACGGGTTGACGAAATTCTTGGTGTACATGGGCAGTCGGTAAAGTGGGTGGGGGAGCGGTGGGCCTCTTTGGGCCTCGGGTTATCCGCAGTTCTGTTGCATCGGTGTACGGGGAGGGCTGCGCCCTCCTTTCGCGACACAAGGCCGCTCCCACAGGGATCGTGTGTTCAGGCCTGGGTGTGATCCCTGTGGGAGCGGCCTTGTGTCGCGAAAGGGGCGCACAGCGCCCCCGGCGATCTCAGACCAAGGTCTCGATGCGCAGCGTATTAGTCGAACCCGGCTTGCCGAAAGGCACACCGGCGGTGATCAGCAGCGTGTCGCCACGGCTGGCCATGCCTTGCGCCTGGGCGATCTCCAGCGCCGTGGAGACCACCTCGTCGACCTGGCGCAGGCGGTCGTTGACCACCGAGTGCACGCCCCAGGTCACGCTCAGGCGGCGCGCGGTGTTGAGGTTCGGCGTCAGGTTGAGGATCGGCGCCCGTGGCCGCTCGCGGGCGGCGCGCAGGGTCGAGGCCCCCGACTCGCTGTAGTTGACCAGCACCGCCACCGGCAGGATGCCGCTGATACGGCGGATCGCGCAGCTGATGGCATCGGATACCGTGGCTTCGGCCTTGGGCCGGCCGACGTCGAGCTGGGCCTGGTAGTCCGGGCCGTTCTCCACCTGGCGGATGATCTTGCTCATCATCTGCACCGCTTCCAGCGGGTAGTCGCCCGAGGCGGTCTCGGCCGACAGCATCACAGCATCCGCGCCTTCGGCCACGGCGTTGGCCACGTCGGTAACTTCGGCGCGGGTCGGGGCCGGGGAGAAGCGCATCGATTCAAGCATCTGCGTGGCCACCACCACCGGCTTGCCCAGCTGACGGCAGGTATTGATGATGCCCTTCTGGATCTGCGGCACGCTCTCGGCCGGCACTTCCACGCCGAGGTCGCCACGGGCGACCATGATCGCGTCGGACAGCTCGGCAATGGCCTGCAACTGCTCGACCGCCGAGGGCTTCTCGATCTTGGCCATCAGGTAGGCGCGCTCACCGATCAGCTGGCGGGCCTCGACGATGTCCTCAGGGCGCTGGACGAACGACAGCGCCACCCAGTCCACGCCAAGCTCCAGGCCGAAGGCCAGGTCGCGGCGGTCCTTTTCGGTCAGCGGGGAGAGGTCCAGCACCGCCTGGGGCACGTTGACGCCCTTGCGGTCGGACAACTCGCCACCGGCCAGCACTTCGGTGTCGATGGCGTCGCCGTGCTTGGCGGTGACGCGCAGGCGCAGCTTGCCGTCATCGAGCAGCAGGTCCATGCCCGGCTCCAGCGCGGCGATGATCTCCGGGTGCGGGAGGTTGACCCGGCGGCTGTCGCCCGGGGTCTTGTCCAGGTCCAGGCGCAGGGCCTGGCCGCGTTGCAGCTGGACCTTGCCGTCGGCGAAGCGGCCGACCCGCAGCTTCGGCCCCTGCAGGTCCATGAGGATGCCCAGCGGGTAGTTGAGCTGCTGCTCGACTTCGCGGATCCACTGGTAGCGCAGGGCGTGGTCGGCGTGCTCGCCGTGGCTGAAGTTGAGGCGGAAGATGTTCACCCCGGCCTCGACCAGTTGGCGGATGTCATCGATGCCTTTGATCGCAGGCCCGAGGGTGGCGAGGATTTTGACTTTTTTATCAGGCGTCATGATTGCGGAGTCTCGAGGATCAGGATGGCACGGAAGTCGTTGACGTTGGTGCGGGTCGGCTCGGTGACGATCAGCGCGTCGAGGGCGGCGAAGTAGCCATAGCCGTTGTTGTTGTCCAGCTCATCGCTGGCCGACAGGCCCAGGGCC
>NZ_NIBE01000098.1:6132-7124 GCF_002205115.1 Pseudomonas sp. DrBHI1 | reverse complement strand
CTCGGCGTTGCGCCCGCCACGACCGTTGCCGCGCACGGTGACGGTGGTCTCGCCGCCGGAGAGGATCACGCAGGGGGCCTTGAGCGGTTGGCCGTGCAGGACGATCTGCCGGGCGATGCCGGCATGCACCTTGGCCACCTCGCGCGACTCGCCCTCCAGGTCGCCGAGGATCAGCGGGCTGAAGCCGGCCTGGCGGGCTTTCACCGCGGCGGCCTCCAGCGACTGCTGGGGCCTGGCGATCAGCTGGAAGTGGCTGCGCGCCAGGGCCGGGTCATCGGCCTTGACGGTCTCGGAGGCCGGGTTGTTGAGCCAGTCGATGACGGCCTTGGGGGCGTCGATGTTGTAGCGTTTGATGATCGCCAGGGCGTCGGCCGAGGTGCTCGGGTCGGCCACGGTGGGGCCGGAGGCGATGACCGTGGCGAGGTCACCGGGTACGTCGGAAATCGCGTAGGTGTAGACGGTGGCCGGCCAGCAGGCCTTGGCCAGGCGGCCGCCCTTGATCGCCGAGAGGTGCTTGCGCACGCAGTTCATCTCGCCGATGGTGGCGCCGGATTTGAGCAGGGCCTTGTTGATCTGCTGCTTGTCGGCCAGGGTCAGGCCTTCGGCGGGCAGGGCCAGCAGGGCCGAGCCGCCGCCGGACAGCAGGAAGATGACGCGGTCGTCTTCGCTCAAGTTGCTGACCAGGTCGAGCACGCGCTTGGCCACGGCCAGGCCTGCGGCATCGGGGACCGGGTGGGCGGCTTCGACCACCTCGATCTTCTGGCAGCTGGCGCCATGGCCGTAGCGGGTGACCACCAGGCCAGAGACTTCGCCTTGCCAGCTCTTTTCGACCACTTCGGCCATGGCGGCGGCGGCCTTGCCGGCACCGATGACGATGACCCGGCCGCTACGGTCGGCGGGCAGGTGGGGTTCGAGGACCTGACGGGGGTGGGCGGCGGCGATGGCTGTGTCGAACAGCTCGCGCAGGAGTTTTTGTGGATCGACCGACATGG
>NZ_NIBE01000098.1:1315-6047 GCF_002205115.1 Pseudomonas sp. DrBHI1 | reverse complement strand
CCTGTGGTTGCAGGTTCAGCGGTGTTGGATCTGGAATCGTGGGGGCGCTTTGCGCCCCTTTCGCGACACAAGGCCGCTCCTACAGGGGATTGCGTACCGCCTGTAGAGCGGGCTGCACAGCAGCCCCCGGATTCAAATCACTTGTCGTCGCGGATCGAGAAGTTGGCCATGTGCTCGAGGCCCTTGATCAGCGCCGAGTGGTCCCAGTTGCCGCCGCCCAGCGCCACGCAGGTGCTGAACACTTGCTGGGCGTTGGAGGTGTTGGGCAGGTTGATGCCCAGTTCCTTGGCGCCTTGCAGGGCCAGGTTCAGGTCCTTCTGGTGCAGGTTGATGCGGAAGCCCGGATCGAAGGTGCCCTTGATCATGCGCTCGGCGTGTACTTCGAGGATCTTCGACGAGGCGAAGCCGCCCATCAGTGCTTCGCGCACCTTGGCCGGGTCGGCGCCGTTCTTGGCGGCGAACAGCAGGGCTTCGCCGACGGCCTGGATGTTCAGGGCGACGATGATCTGGTTGGCCACCTTGGCGGTCTGGCCGTCGCCGTTGCCGCCGACGCGGGTGATGTTCTTGCCCATGGCTTCGAACAGCGGCAGGGTACGCTCGAAGGCCTTCGGGCAGCCGCCGACCATGATGCTCAGGGTCGCGGCCTTGGCGCCGACTTCGCCGCCGGACACCGGGGCGTCCAGGTAGGCGGCGCCGGTGGCCTTGATCTTCTCGGCGAAGGCCTTGGTGGCGGTGGGGGAGATCGAGCTCATGTCGATTACCACCTTGTTCGGGCCGACGCCTTCGACGACGCCGTTCTCACCGAACAGGACGCTCTCGACTTGCGGGGTATCCGGGACCATGACGATGATGAACTCGGCTTCCTGGGCAACCTCTTTCGGGTTGGCCAGGGCCACGGCGCCGGCGGCGATCAGGTCGGCCGGTGCCGCGTCGTGGTGGGTGGAAACGAAGATGCTGTGACCTGCCTTTTGCAGGTTCTGGGCCATGGGCTTGCCCATGATGCCGGTGCCGAGGAAACCGATTTTAGCCATGAGAGTTCTGCCTCTTTGTATTTGTATGAACAGGCGACCAGGCCCCTGTAGGAGCGGCCTTGTGTCGCGAAAGGGGCGCGCAGTGGCCCCACGATCTCAGTCACGCCGGAAGATTGCCGGGGGCTGCTGCGCAGCCCTTTCGCGACACAAGGCCGCTCCTACAACAGTTCCGCGTGGGTCTTAAATTGCGTTATGGGTCTTGAGCCAGCCCAGGCCCGCCTCGGTGGTGGTCTTGGGCTTGTACTCCGCGCCCACCCAGCCCTGGTAGCCGATGCGGTCCAGGTGCTCGAACAGGAAGCGGTAGTTGATCTCGCCGGTGCCCGGCTCGTGGCGGCCCGGGTTGTCGGCCAGCTGCACGTGGTTGATCAGCTTCAGGTTGGTTTCCAGGGTGCGGGCCAGGTCACCTTCCATGATCTGCATGTGGTAGATGTCGTACTGCAGGAACAGGTTGTCGCTGCCCACCTCGGCCTGGATCTCCAGGGCCTGTTTCGTGGTGTTCAGGTAGAAGCCCGGGATGTCGCGGGTGTTGATCATTTCCATGACCAGGCGGATCCCGGCGGCCTTGAGCTTGTCGGCGGCGTAGCGCAGGTTGTCGACGAAGGTCTTGCGCACGGTGGCGCAGTCCAGGCCCTCGGGGCGAATGCCGGCCAGGGCGTTGACCTGGGTGTTGCCCAGCACCTTGGCGTACTCGATGGCCTTGTCGACGCCGGCGCGGAACTCTGCGACGCGGTCCGGGTGGCAGGTGATGCCGCGCTCACCCTTGGCCCAGTCACCGGCCGGCAGGTTGAACAGCACCTGGGTCAGGCCGTGGGCGTCGAGCTGCTGCTTGATCTCGGCGGCGCTGAAATCGTACGGGAAAAGGTATTCGACACCGCTGAAACCAGCGTCGGCGGCGGCCTTGAAGCGGGCCAGGAAGTCCTGTTCGGTGAACAGCATGGACAGGTTGGCGGCGAAGCGAGGCATAAGTCGTCTCCTTGCGTTGAAGACCCCCGCGCAAGGCACGGGGGCGTCAGGCGATCAGTCCAGCAGCGAGATGGCGGTCGGCGCGTCGTTGCCGACCAGGGCGAGGTCTTCGAACTCGTTGACCGCGTTGATCTCGGTGCCCATGGAAATGTTGGTCACGCGCTCGAGAATCACTTCGACCACCACCGGCACACGGAACTCTTCGGCCATCTTCTGCGCCTTGAGCAGGGCAGGAGCGATGTCGGCCGGTTCGAACACGCGCAGGGCCTTGCAGCCCAGGCCTTCGACCACGGCGACGTGGTCGACACCGTAGGTGGCGGCGTCGGTGGCGTTGATGTTCTCGAAGGCCAGTTGTACACAGTAATCCATGTCGAAGCCACGCTGGGCCTGGCGGATCAGGCCGAGGTAGGCATTGTTCACCAGCACGTGGACGTACGGCAGGTTGAACTGCGCGCCCACCGCCAGCTCTTCGATCATGAACTGGAAGTCGTAGTCACCGGAGAGCGCGACGACCTTGCGCTTCGGATCGGCCTTGACCACGCCGAGGGCGGCCGGGATGGTCCAGCCCAGCGGGCCGGCCTGGCCGCAGTTGATCCAGTGGCGTGGCTTGTACACGTGCAGGAACTGCGCGCCGGCGATCTGCGACAGGCCAATGGTGCTGACGTAGCAGGTGTCCTTGCCGAACACCTGGTTCATCTCTTCGTACACGCGCTGCGGCTTGACCGGCACGTTGTCGAAGTGGGTCTTGCGCTGCAGGGTGGCCTTGCGCTGCTGGCAGTCTTCCAGCCAGGCCTTGCGGCACTTGAGCTTGCCGGCGGCTTTCCACTCGCGGGCTACTTCCAGGAACACGTCCAGTGCCTTGCCGGCATCGGAAACGATACCCAGGTCCGGAGTGAATACGCGGCCGATCTGGGTCGGCTCGATGTCCACATGCACGAACTTGCGGCCTTCGGTGTAGACGTCGACGGAGCCGGTGTGGCGGTTGGCCCAGCGGTTGCCGATGCCGAACACCAGGTCGGACTTGAGCAGGGTGGCGTTGCCGTAGCGGTGCGAGGTCTGCAGGCCGACCATGCCGACCATCAGTTCGTGATCGTCCGGGATGGTGCCCCAGCCCATCAGGGTCGGGATCACCGGCACGCCGGTCAGTTCGGCGAACTCGACCAGCTTGTCGCTGGCGTCGGCGTTGATGATGCCGCCACCGGCCACCAGCAGCGGGCGCTCGGCGTCATTGAGCAGGGCCAGGGCCTTCTCGGCCTGTACGCGGCTGGCTTGTGGTTTGTGTACTGGCAGCGGCTCGTAGGCGTCGATGTCGAATTCGATCTCGGCCATCTGTACGTCGAATGGCAGGTCGATCAGCACTGGGCCCGGGCGGCCGGTGCGCATTTCATAGAAGGCTTTCTGGAAGGCGTAGGGCACCTGACCTGGTTCCAGGACGGTGGTTGCCCACTTGGTCACCGGCTTGACGATGCTGGTGATGTCGACGGCCTGGAAGTCTTCCTTGTGCAGGCGTGCGCGCGGTGCCTGGCCGGTGATGCAGAGGATCGGGATGGAGTCGGCCGAGGCGCTGTACAGGCCGGTGACCATGTCGGTGCCGGCAGGGCCGGAGGTGCCGATGCACACACCGATGTTGCCCGGGTTGGCGCGGGTGTAGCCCTCGGCCATGTGCGAGGCACCTTCGACGTGGCGAGCGAGGACGTGATCGATGCCACCGACTTTCTTCAGGGCCGAGTACAGCGGGTTGATGGCAGCCCCCGGAATGCCGAACGCGGTATCTACACCTTCACGGCGCATGACCAGAACGGCTGCATCGATTGCTCTCATTTTGCTCATGGTTTGTGCCTCATCGATTTTGTAATTGTATACAACTTGCGTTGCGGCAGAGTGTATTCATGCTCGGCGCAAAAGGTCAATCCATTTTCGTCGGCGGCGTTGACTGAGTGGTCATTGGGCGATGAGGCGGCATTTCGTCGCACTTGGCGAGATTGAGTCAAATAATTGTATACAAAGCGTGCCTTCGTTGTGTTCTATTCTGTCTACTGGTTTTCAACTGCCCTCAGGGCTTCTCACAACAAGAAGAGGACCTTTTCATGAACGCATTGACCCTCAAAGACGCCGTCGGCGTGGTGAACGCCGCGCTGGCCGCGGGCCGCAAGATCAACGCCGCGCCGCTGACCGTGGCGGTGCTGGATGCCGGCGGGCACCTGCTGGCGCTGCAGCGCGAGGATGGCGCCACCCTGCTGCGTCCGCAGGTGGCCATCGGCAAGGCCTGGGGGGCGGTGGCCCTGGGCAAGGGCTCGCGCCTGCTGGCGCTGGATTCGCAGCAGCGGCCGGCGTTCTATGCCGCGCTGAACGGGCTGGGCGAGCGGCCGGTGGTGCCGGTGCCGGGCGGGGTGCTGATCCGTGATCGTGACGGCAAGGTGCTGGGGGCCGTCGGGATCAGCGGCGATACCTCGGATATCGACGAGCAGTGCGCGATCAGTGCGATCGAAGAGGTGGGGCTGACGGCGGATGCGGGGGTTGCTGCGTAAGGCTCGGCATTTTGGGGCCGCTCTGCGGCCCCATTGGCCCTATCAGGCCGCCTCGGGCTCGCAGCCCTTCAACACCAGGCGGATGATCGTCTCCGCCGCCGCGTCATAGTCGCTGTCGGCCAGCTTGGCCTTGCCGGTCACCACGGCGATCTGCCAGTCGAAATCCGCGTAGGTCTGCGTCGCCGCCCAGATGCTGAACATCAGGTGGTG
>NZ_NIBE01000098.1:0-1301 GCF_002205115.1 Pseudomonas sp. DrBHI1 | reverse complement strand
CGCGCCATGCATGATCTCGCTGGCGAACACCTTGGAGGCGTGGGGCAGGTCGCGGGAGATGCGGATCTTCGAGCGGATGTAGGCGCTGAGCACCTCTTTCGGATCGCCGTCGGCGTTGAACGGCGTCGAGGCCTGCATGATCGGCGCGATGATGCTCTCGAGCACCTCGCGGTAGAGGTTTTCCTTCGACTTGAAGTAGTAGTACACGTTCGGCTTGGGCAGGCCGGCCTTGGCCGCGATGTCGCTGGTCTTGGTGGCGGCGAAGCCCTTGTCGGCGAATTCTTCACTGGCCGCGCGCAGGATCAGTTCCTTGTTGCGCTCGCGAATGGTGCTCATTGTCAGGGGTCTTCCTGTTGTCTGGCCCCCTGCAAATGGGGTCCGGCATGGTAGCACCCGCCCGGACGAGCGCTCAAGGCAGCGTCTTTGGGCTAGAATCCCGGCCATACGAACCTACTGGAAACATTTTGACATGGCAGGAAGCAGCTTACTGGTATTGATCGACGATATCGCCACGGTACTCGACGATGTCTCGTTGATGACCAAGGTCGCGGCGAAGAAGACCGCAGGGGTGCTGGGTGATGACCTGGCGCTCAACGCCCAGCAGGTCACCGGCGTGCGCGCCGAGCGCGAGATCCCGGTGGTGTGGGCGGTGGCCAAGGGCTCGCTGGTGAACAAGGCGATCCTGGTGCCGGCGGCGCTGCTGATCAGCGCGTTCATTCCCTGGGCGGTGATTCCGTTGCTGATGGTCGGCGGCGCCTACCTGTGCTTCGAGGGTTTCGAGAAGCTGGCGCACAAGTTCCTGCACAGCAAGGCCGAGGATGAGGCGCAGCACGAGGCGCGCAAGGCGGCTGTGGCGGACGAGCAGGTCGACCTTGTGGCTTTTGAGAAGAGCAAGATCAAGGGCGCGGTGCGCACCGATTTCATCCTCTCTGCCGAGATCATCGCCATTACCCTGGGCACCGTGGCCGATGCGCCGTTGAGCCAGCAGATCATCGTGCTGTCAGGGATCGCCATCGTCATGACCCTGGGGGTTTATGGCCTGGTGGCAGGCATCGTCAAGCTCGATGACCTGGGGCTGTGGATGACCAAGAAAGCCTCGGCGCTGAGCCAGGCGGTGGGCAACGGTATCCTGCGCGCCGCGCCGTACATGATGAAGAGCCTGTCGGTGATCGGCACCGCGGCGATGTTCCTGGTCGGCGGCGGCATCCTGGTGCACGGCATCGCGCCGCTGCATCACGCCATCGAGGCGTTCAGCGAAGGGCGGGGCGGGGCGTTGACCGGGGCGCTGCTCAATGGTGTGG
>NZ_NIBE01000097.1:67931-73797 GCF_002205115.1 Pseudomonas sp. DrBHI1 | reverse complement strand
GGGTAGGGGTGGTGCGCTTCGAGTTCCCATACATGGCCGAGCGGCGTCTGAGCGGCGGCAAGCGGCCGCCCAATCCGCAGAAGGTGTTGCTTGAATGCTGGCGGACTGTCTACGACCAGCTGCGACCATTGGTCGCAGGGCGGTTGGCTGTCGGTGGCAAGTCCATGGGCGGACGCATGGCCAGTCTCGTGGCGGACGAACTGGGCGCCGATGCGCTGGTGTGCCTGGGATATCCGTTCTATGCCGTGGGCAAGCCTGAAAAGCCACGCGTGGAGCACTTGGCCGGGCTGCATACGCGAACGTTGATCGTGCAGGGCGAGCGGGATGCCCTGGGCAATCGTGAGGCGGTGGCGGGGTATGCGCTATCGCCGGCGATCGAGGTGAGCTGGCTGGTGGCGGCCGATCATGACCTCAAGCCGTTGAAGGCGTCAGGGTTCAGTCATGAGCAGCACATGCAGGCGGCGGCGCAGCGCGTGGCGGCTTTCCTGCGGGTGTAGCCATCGCGAGGCAAGCCCGCTCTTCGTGGGAGCGGGCTTGCCCCGCGATGAGGGCCTCAGCTCAGTCGCGGTACTCGCACAGGTAAGCGGTATCCACGGCCACCTTCAGTTGGAACTTGCTGTCGGCGGCCACGTTGAACTTGTCGCCCGCGTTGAAGGTTTCCCAGTTGTCGCTACCTGGCAGCTTCACGCTCAGGGCGCCGGAGACTACGTGCATGATCTCGCGCTTGGCGGTGCCGAACTCGTATTCGCCCGGGGCCATCACACCCACGGTGGCCGGACCTTCCTTGCTTTCGAAGGCGATCGACTTGACGGTGCCATCGAAGTACTCATTGACCTTGAACATCGGGCGACTCCTGAAAAAGGACTGAAAAAAGGGCTGGCCAGTATGCCCAAGGCCCGCCCCTGCGTCATCTGTTTCAGGTGCTGCTTGGCGGCAGGCTCAGGGGCAGCAGGCGTGCGGTGTTGCGGGCGTCTTCCAGGGCCCGGTGCTGTTGCCCGGCAAACTGCAGGCCGGCCAGTTGCAGGGCGCTGTTCAGGCCTGCCGGACGCTGCAGGTGGCGGGCCTTGGCGAAGCGTTGCTTGAGGTTGATGTGCGGCAGTTGCTCCAGCAGGCTGCGCACATGGTGCGTCTGCCATTCCAGCAGCAGTTGCTTGCGGTCGTAGTCGCCCCAGCTTACCCAGGCCTGCAATTGTGCCTGGTGATGACCCAGCCAGCGTTCGAACGCGGCCCAGACTTCCGGGAAGGGCGCGGCGGCATCGACCTCGGCCTGGCCGATATGGGTCAGCTCGCGACAGAAGGAGGTCAGCTGCGGCCGCCGCCGGGGCCGCACGAAGCGCTGGAAGTGGTCGACCTCGCGCCCGTCGCGGGTGACCAGGCTTGCGCCGATTTCAATGATTTCCATCTCCGTGACCGGCCAGCCGCCGTCGTCGGTAGTGGCTTCCAGGTCGATCACCAACCAGTGGCCCATGCCAGGCTCCCTATCAATGCAGAAAAACCTGCGCACTTGCCGGGGCGCGTGCGCGGGCCAGTAGAGCGTAGCCAAACTCGAGGTTCACGACATCCCCTGGCACTTTGGCATATTCGGCGGTTGTGCCCGTGCGGGAAAACGCCTAGCTTAGGCGCATTCAGGCCCTTACCCGTGATGAGTGTCCCGACTTGATTCCACTGCCCAGTGCCAAGCTGTCGTCCTTCCTGTTGCTGTTCGCGACGGTTTTGCTGAATGCCGCGGCACAGGCCGAGGTGGTGCGGGAAGTGAAGATCGGGGCCGCGCATTTCCCGCCCTACACCGTGCGTCCGGAGCAGGGCGCCGACACCGGTCTGCTGCCGCAGCTGGTGGAGTCGCTGAACCGCTTGCAGTCCTTGTACCGTTTCGTCCTGGTGCCCACCTCGATTCCCCGGCGCTTCGGCGATTTCCAGCAGGGCCGCACCGACATGGCGATCTTCGAGAATCCGCAGTGGGGCTGGCAGGAGATCGAGCACAAGGCGGTGGACATGGGGCTGGAGGATGCCGAGATCTTCGTCAGCCGCCAGCAGTCAGGGCGTGACCAGCATTACTTCGACGATCTTGAGGGCAAGCGCCTGGCGCTGTTCAATGGCTATCACTATGCCTTTGCCGATTTCAACGCGGACCCGGCCTGGTTGAAGAAGCGCTACCGTGCCACGCTGACTTACTCCCACGACAGCAACCTCAACATGGTCGAGCGTGGGCGTGCTGACATCGCCCTGGTCACCCGCTCGTACCTCAGTGACTTCCTCAAGCGCAACCCGGACAGCGCCGGGCAGTTGCTGGCGTCGCAACGGGTCGATCAGGTCTACCATCACTACGCCTTGCTGCGTCCAGGGGCTTCCATCAGCCCCGAAGCCTTTGCCGGCTTGTTGCGTCAGTTGCGGGAAAATGGCGAGCTGCTGCGCATCTTCCAGCCCTACAAGATCACCGTCGAAGCCCCGCACGACTAAATTTCGACGAAGCCGCCGCGTATTCAGTAATGAGTGTGCAGGATTGTGCAGGGTCCGAGGCAAACGTGCCTGTAGCGGCCCTTTCGCGACGCGAGGAACTGGAGATTTGCCCTGCGATGGCGGTTTCAGCCCAGGCGGCTGCTCTTGCGGCAATGGATCAGCGCATCGCGGATCATGAAGTTGACCAGCGTCGGCGACACGCCCAGCTCCTTGGCGATGTCCTTCTGCGGCACGCCATGCAGGCGGTACATCTCGAAGGCGTAGCGGGTGCGTTTGGGTAGCTCGTCGAGGGCGTCGGCGATGTGTTCCAGGGTGGCGAGATTGATGTGGGTGGCCTCGGGCGAGGCATTCTGGATGACCACATTCATCCCTTCCTCTTCGCTGCCGGTGTATTTCAGCTCCATGGCCTGCTTGCGGTAGTGATCGATGGCCAGGTTGCGCACGATCTGGAACAGGTAGCTGAGCTGGGCCTTGAAGGACGAGGTGATCTGCGGGGCGGCGCTGAGCCTGAAAAAGGCGTCCTGCACCACATCCTCGGCGCGGGAGCGGCAACCGGTGATGCGCGCGGCGATCTTCACCAGGATGCTGCGGTTGTCGACGAATGCCTGGAGTAATGGTGAATCGCACTTACTTGTGGATAGTTGTTCCGCCATGGAAATCACCTTGTCTCGAAGAGGAGTGGGAGCGCCCCCTGAAGGAGGCTTCCTACGACGTGCGACAAACTATTCGTAATGATAATGATTGTCAAATACGAAAGTTAATGAGTTTTGATCTATTTTGGTTCTAAGCTCCAGGCTGTGAACTGCTTCACTCCATCCCTTTGCGGCCGGCCTTCCCGGGCCGTCCGACAGGCCTAATTTCTTCCCCGGCCCATCCGTTCCCCTGTGTACATCTCGGCTGCCGAACACTGCCCGCCTGTCGTGCGCGGGTCAGTCAGGCGCGACTCACCCAGACACTGGCAGGAACATTCCATGACGGACGCCTTCGAACTCCCGCACTCGCTGGTCCAGGCCCTGGCGCAGCGCGCCGCCCAGACCCCAGAGCGCATCGCCTTGCGCTTCCTGGCCGACGCGCCCGGCGAGCAGGCAGTGCTCAGCTACCGGGACCTCGACCAACGCGCGCGGACCATCGCCGCGGCGTTGCAGGCCCGGGCCGGGTTCGGCGAGCGAGCCGTGCTGCTGTTTCCCAGCGGCCCGGACTATGTCGCGGCCTTTTTCGGCTGCCTGTATGCCGGGGTGATCGCCGTGCCGGCCTATCCGCCGGAGTCTTCGCGCCAGCATCACCAGGAGCGCCTGTTGTCGATCATCGACGACGCCGAGCCGCGCCTGCTGCTGACGGTAGAAGCGCTGAGTGACAGTTTGCAGGGCCTCGAAGCCCTGGCTGGCGCCAGCGCTCCGGGCCTGCTGGCCGTGGATCGTCTGGACCCGCAGTTGGCCGAGCAGTGGCGCGAGCCTGAGCTCACGGGCAATGACATCGCCTTCCTGCAGTACACTTCCGGCTCAACCGCGCTGCCCAAGGGCGTGCAGGTCAGCCACGGCAATCTGGTGGCCAATGAGCAACTGATCCGCCAGGGTTTCGGCATCGACCTGAACCCGGATGACGTGATCGTCAGCTGGCTGCCGCTGTACCACGACATGGGCCTGATCGGTGGCCTGCTGCAGCCGATCTTCAGCGGCGTGCCTTGCGTGCTGATGTCGCCGGGCTATTTCCTCGCCCGACCGCTGCGCTGGCTGCAGGCGATCAGCGAATACGGCGGCACCATCAGCGGCGGCCCGGACTTCGCCTACCGGCTGTGCAGCGAGCGGGTCAGCGAGGCCGCGCTCGCCGGCCTGGACCTGAGCCGCTGGCGCGTGGCCTATTCCGGTTCCGAGCCGATTCGCCAGGACAGCCTCGACACCTTCGCCGAAAAATTTGCCGCCTGTGGCTTCGACGCCAGCAGCTTCTTCGCCAGCTACGGCCTGGCCGAGGCCACCCTGTTCGTCAGCGGCAGCCGCCGCGGCCAGGGCATCGGTGCCCTGGAGCTGGATGCCGAGGCCTTCGCCGCCAACCGTGCCGAGCCGGGCAAGGGCAGCATACTGATGAGCTGCGGCTATCCGCAGCCGGGCCACGCGGTGCGCATCGTCGAGCCGCAACAGCTGCAGGTGCTGGCTGACAACCAGGTGGGCGAGATCTGGGCCGGCGGCCCGAGCATCGCCCTGGGTTACTGGCGCAACCCCGAGGCCAGCGCCCGTACCTTCGTCGAGATGGACGGCCAGACCTGGCTGCGCACGGGCGATCTGGGCTTCATGCGCGACGGCGAGGTGTTCGTCACCGGGCGCCTGAAGGACATGCTCATCGTCCGTGGCCAGAACCTCTACCCGCAGGACCTGGAGAAGACCCTGGAGCGTGAGGTCGAGATGCTGCGCAAGGGCCGGGTGGCGGTGTTCGCCGTCGACGACCAGGGCGAGGAAGGCATCGGCGTGGCGGTGGAGATCAGCCGCAACGTGCAGAAAGCGCATACGCCCGAGGCGCTGATCAATACCCTGCGCCGGGTCATCGCCGACGCCTGCCGCCAGGCGCCGGCCGTGGTCCTGCTGCTCAATCCCGGCGCGCTGCCCAAGACCTCCAGCGGCAAGCTGCAGCGCTCGGCCTGCCGCCTGCGCATGAACGACGGCAGCCTGGATATCTATGCGCGGTTCCCGACGGCGCAAACGGCGCAGGGCCATGTCCTGGCCAGTGACGACCTGCAGGCACGGATCGCCGGTATCTGGCGTGAACTGCTCAAGGTCGAGGCGGTGGCGGCGGACGATCACTTCCTGCTGCTGGGCGGCAACTCCATCGCCGCCACCCAGGTGACCGCGCGCCTGGGCGACGAGCTGGGGCTGCAACTGAGTCTGCGCACCCTGTTCGAAGCACCGACCCTGGCCGAGTACAGCGCCGCCGTGGCGGCCATTGTCGCCGAAGGCGGCAGCACAGTTGGCGTGATCCGCAACCAGGACCGCGATCAGGCGTTACCGCAGTCACTGGCACAGAATCGCCTGTGGCTGTTGTGGCAACTGGAGCCGCAGTCCGCCGCCTACAACATCCCCGCCGGCCTGCACCTGCGCGGCGAGCTGGACGAGGCGGCGCTGCAGGCGAGCTTCCAGGCCCTGGTCGCCCGCCACGAATCCTTGCGCACGCTATTCGACGAAGTCGACGGCCAGGCCGTGCAGCGTATCCTGCCGAGCCAGTCGTTCAGCCTGCGTCATCTGGATCTCGATGGGCTGTCGCCCGCCGAGGTGGCCGCGCGCCGCGAGGACGAGGCGCAGCAGCCGTTCGACCTGCGCCAGGGTCCGCTGCTGCGGGTGACCCTGGCCCGCCTGGACGATGAAGAGCACCAGCTGTGGGTGACCCTGCACCACATCGTCGCCGACGGCTGGTCGCTGAACAT
>NZ_NIBE01000097.1:65331-67906 GCF_002205115.1 Pseudomonas sp. DrBHI1 | reverse complement strand
CCCGCCTGTACGCCGCCCAAGGCCAGACCGTACAACTGCCCGAACTGACGCTGGGCTACGCCGACTACGGCCAATGGCAGCGCCAGTGGCTGGCCGACGGCGAGAGCGCCCGTCAGCTCGACTACTGGAAAAACAAGCTGGGTGATGAACTACCGGTGCTCGACCTGTGCACCGACCAGCCCCGCGCCAGCCAACAGCACACCCGCGCCGCGCGCCATAGCCTCAAGGTGCCGGCGGCGCTGACCAGTGCCCTCAAGGGACTGGCCCGCGACCAGCAGGCCAGCCTGTTCATGGTCCTGCTCGCCGGCTGGCAGGCCCTGCTGCACCGCTACAGCGGCCAGGGCGACATCCGCGTCGGCGTGCCCAACGCCAACCGTCCGCGCCTGGAAACCCAGGGCATGGTCGGCTTCTTCATCAACACCCAGGTGCTGCGCGCCGAACTCGATGGCCGCCTGCCGTTCGCCGGGCTGCTGGCCCAGGCGCGCCAGGCCACCCTGGAGGCCCAGGCCCATCAGGACCTGCCGTTCGAGCAGTTGCTCGAAGCGCTGCCGCAGGCCCGTGAGCAGGGCCTGTTCCAGGTCATGTTCAACCACCAGCAGCGCGACCTGTCGGCCCTGCGCCGCCTGCCCGGGCTGCTGGCCGAAGAGCTGCCGTGGCACAGCCGCGAAGCCAAGTTCGACCTGCAACTGCACAGCGAGGAAGACCACCAGGGCCGTCTGACGCTGGCCTTCGACTACGCCGCCGGGTTGTTCGAGGCGGCCACCGTCAAGCGCCTGGCCAGCCATCTGCTGGCCTTGCTCGAGCAGGTCTGCGCCGAGCCGCAGCTGGCCCTTGGCGAAGTGCGCCTGCTCGACGAGCAAGGCCGCGCGCAACTGCTCGGCTGGGGGCAGGCGCCGATGGCGAGCGCGCCGCGCCTGCTGGTCGAGCAACTCAATGAACAGGCTCGCATGACCCCCGAACGCACCGCGCTGGTGTGGGAGGGCGGCCAGCTCAGCTATGCCGAGCTGCACCAGCAGGCCAACCGCCTGGCCCACTACCTGCGTGACAAGGGCGTCGGCCCGGATACCTGCGTGGCCATCGCCCTGGAGCGTTCGCCACAGCTGCTGGTCGGCCTGCTGGCCATCCTCAAGGCCGGCGGCGCCTATGTGCCGCTGGACACCGACTACCCGGCCGAGCGCCTGGCCTACATGCTGGCCGACTGCAAGGCCGGCCTGCTGCTCAGTCACGGCAGCCTGCTCGACAAGCTGCCGCAGGTGGACGGCGTCAGCGCCATCGCCCTCGACCAGTTGCACCTGGACAGCTGGCCGAGCCAGGCCCCCGGCCTGCACCTGCACGGTGACAACCTTGCCTATGTGATCTACACCTCCGGCTCCACCGGCCAGCCCAAGGGCGTGGGCAACACCCACGCGGCCCTGGCCGAACGCCTGCAGTGGATGCAGGCCACCTACGCGCTGGATGACAGCGATGTGCTGATGCAGAAAGCGCCGATCAGTTTCGACGTGTCGGTGTGGGAGTGCTTCTGGCCGTTGGTCAGCGGTTGCCGGCTGGTGCTGGCCGGCCCCGGCGAGCACCGTGACCCGCAGCGCATCGCCCAGCTGATCCAGCAACACGAGGTGACCACGCTGCACTTCGTGCCGCCGCTGCTGCAGGTGTTTGTCCAAGAGCCGCTGGCCGCCGGCTGCACCAGCCTGCGTCGGCTGTTCTCCGGGGGCGAGGCGCTGTCTGCGGCCTTGCGCGACCGCGTGCTGCAACTGCTGCCGCAAGTGCAACTGCACAACCGCTACGGCCCGACCGAAACCGCCATCAACGTCACCCATTGGCACTGCCAGGCGAGTGATGGCGCCCGCTCGCCCATTGGCCGCCCGCTGGGCAACGTGCTGTGCCGGGTGCTGGACGACGAATTCGAGCTGAGCGCGCCGGGCGTGCCCGGCGAGCTGTGCCTGGGGGGCGCGGGCCTGGCCCGTGGCTACCTCGGCCGCCCGGGGCTGACCGCCGAACGTTTCGTGCCCCAGCCCGATGGCGACGGCGCGCGCCTGTACCGCAGTGGCGACCGCGCCCGCTGGCAGGTACAGAGCCAGGCCCTGGAGTACCTGGGCCGCCTCGACCAGCAGGTGAAGGTGCGCGGTTTCCGCGTCGAACCCGAGGAAGTGCAGGCGGTGCTGCTGGCCCAGCCGGGTGTCGCCCAGGCGCTGGTGCTGATCCACCAGGACGCCGTCGGCGCCCAGCTGGTGGGCTACTACAGCGGCATCGAGCAGAGCGACGCGCTGCTGGCCGCGCTGGCCGAGCGCCTGCCGGCCTACATGGTGCCGGCGCAGCTCATCCACCTGGCGCAGATGCCCCTGGGGCCGAGCGGTAAGGTCGACCGCAAGGCACTGCCGGCGCCGGTCTGGCAACAACGTGGACATGTCGAGCCGCAGAGCGGGCTGCAGCAGCAGGTCGCGGCGATCTGGCGCGAGGTGCTGAACCTGCCGCAAATCGGCCTGCAGGACGATTTCTTCGCCCTCGGCGGCCACTCGCTGCTGGCCACCCAGATCGTCTCGCGCACCCGCCAGGCGCTGGATGTCGAGCTGCCGCT
>NZ_NIBE01000097.1:60198-65314 GCF_002205115.1 Pseudomonas sp. DrBHI1 | reverse complement strand
GGCATGGCCCGCTTCCAGGGGCCGCTGCATGTGGACGCCTTCGAACGCGCCCTGCAGGCGCTGATCGTGCGCCATGAAACCCTGCGCACCACCTTCCCCAGCATCGACGGCAAGCCCTACCAGTGCGTGGCCGATGACAGCCACCTGCAACTGCACTGGCACGACTTCAGCGCCCTGGCCGACGACGCCCGCCAGCAACGCCTGCAGCAACTGGCCGACGACCAGGCGCACCAGCCGTTCGACCTGGAGCGCGGCCCGCTGCTGCGCGCCTGCCTGGTCAAGGCCGGCGAGCGCGAGCATTACTTTGTCCTGACCCTGCACCACATCGTCACCGAAGGTTGGGCCATGGACATCTTCGCCCGTGAACTGGGCGAGCTGTACGAGGCCTTCGTCGACGAGCGCGAGTCGCCGCTGGCGCCGCTGCCGGTGCAGTACCTCGACTACAGCGTGTGGCAGCGCCAGTGGCTGGAAGGCGGCGAGGGCGCCCGTCAGCTGGCCTACTGGAAAGACCGCCTGGGTGACGAGCACCCGGTGCTGGCGCTGCCGGCCGATCGTCCGCGCCCAGCGGTGCAGAGCCACCAGGGTGAACTCTACCGCTTCGACCTCGATCCGGCGCTGGTCAGGCGCGTGCATGCCTTCAACAGCCAGCGCGGCTTGACCCTGTTCATGACCATGACCGCCACCCTGGCCGCGCTGCTGCACCGCTACAGCGGCCAGCGCGACCTGCGCATCGGCGCGCCGGTGGCCAACCGCATCCGTCCGGAAAGCGAAGGACTGATCGGCGCCTTCCTCAACACCCAGGTGCTGCGCTGCGAGCTGGACGGGCAGATGAGCGCCGACGCGCTGCTCGACCAGGTGCGCCAGACCATCATCGACGGCCAGTCGCACCAGGACCTGCCGTTCGAGCAACTGGTCGAGGCCTTGCAACCGCCGCGTTCGAGCGCCTACAACCCGCTGTTCCAGGTGATGTGCAACGTGCAGCGCTGGGCCTTCCAGCAGAGCCGCGAGCTGGTGGGCATGCAGGTGGACTACCTGGTCAACGACGCCAGTGCCACCAAGTTCGACCTGTACCTGGAGGTCACCGACCTCGACGGCCGCCTGGGCTGCTGCTTCACCTACAGCCGCGACCTGTTCGACGAGCCGCGCATCGCCCGTATGGCCGAGCACTGGCAGCAGTTGCTGGTGGCGTTGATCGATGACCCGCAGCAGCGCCTGTGCGAACTGCCGATGCTCGCCGAAGCCGAGCAGCAGGTGCTGATCGGCCAGCTCCAGGGCGAGCAGGACGTCGAGCTGAACCAGACGCTGCACGGCCTGTTCGCCGCCCAGGCCGAGCGCACCCCGCAGGCCCTGGCCCTGACCTTTGCCGGCAAGCACCTGAGCTATGCCGAGCTCGACCAGCAGGCCAACCGCCTGGCCCGCGCCCTGCGCGAGCGTGGCGTCGGCCCGCAGGTGAGGGTGGGCCTGGCGCTGGAGCGCTCGCTGGAGATGGTGGTGGGCCTGCTGGCCATTCTGAAGGCCGGTGGCGCCTACGTGCCGCTGGACCCGGAATACCCGCTCGACCGCCTGCGCTACATGATCGAGGACAGCCGCCTCGGCTTGCTGATCGGCCAGCGCGACCTGCTCGACACCCTGGGCGAACTGCCGCCGGGCGTCGCGCGCTGGAGCCTGGAGGACGATGCCGCGAGCCTGTCCGCCTACAGCGACGCTGCCCTGGACAACCTCAACCTGGCGCAGCACCAGGCCTACCTGATCTACACCTCCGGCTCCACTGGCAAGCCCAAGGGCGTGGTAGTCAGCCACGGTGAAATCGCCATGCACTGCAAGGCGGTGATCGCCGAGTTCGGCATGCGCAGCGACGACTGTGAGCTGCATTTCTATTCGATCAACTTCGACGCCGCCAGCGAGCGCCTGCTGGTGCCGCTGCTGTGCGGCGCCCGCGTGGTGCTGCGCGCCCAGGGCCAATGGGGCGCCGAGGAAATCTGCCAGCTGGTGCGCGAACAGCAGGTCAGCGTGCTCGGCTTCACCCCGAGCTACGGCAGCCAGCTGGCCCAGTACCTGGCCGGGCAGGGCGAGCAGTTGCCGGTGCGCCTGGTGATCACCGGCGGCGAGGCACTGACCGGCGAACACCTGCAGCGCATCCGCCAGGCCTTTGCCCCGCAACAGTTCTTCAACGCCTACGGCCCGACCGAAACCGTGGTCATGCCGCTGGCGTGCCTGGCACCGGACACGCTGCCCGTCGACGCCGGCAGCGTGCCGATCGGCCGGGTGATCGGCGCCCGCACGGCCTACATCCTTGACGACGACCTGGCCCTGCTGCCACAGGGCGGCATCGGTGAGCTGTACGTGGGCGGCGCGGGCCTGGCCCAGGCTTATCACGACCGTCCAGGCCTGAGTGCCGAGCGCTTCGTCGCCGACCCGTTCAGCCATGACGGTGGCCGCCTGTACCGCACCGGCGACCTGGTACGCCTGCGCGCCGATGGCCTGGTGGAATATGTCGGGCGTGCCGACCAGCAGGTGAAGATCCGTGGCTTCCGTATCGAGCTGGGCGAGATCGAAAGCCGCCTGCAGGAGCACGCCGACGTCGAGGAGGCGGTGGTCCTGGCCCTCGACCTGCCGGGCGGCAAGCAACTGGTGGGCTACCTGGTGTGCCCGCAGGCCAGCGCCGACGGCGAGGCCCAGGCCCAGCTGCGCGAGGCGGTCAAGGCCGACGCCCGCCAGCACCTGCCGGACTACATGGTACCGGCGCACCTGGTGCTGCTCGACAGCCTGCCGCTGATGGGCAACGGCAAGCTCGACCGCCGCGCGCTGCCGGCGCCGGACCTGCAGCAGGCGCGCCAGCACTACCAGGCACCGGCCAATGAGCTGGAAAGCCAATTGGCGCAGGTCTGGCGCGAAGTGCTCAACCTGTCGCGCATCGGCGTGCAGGACAACTTCTTCGAACTGGGCGGCGACTCGATCCTGTCGATCCAGGTGGTCAGCCGGGCCCGTCAGCTGGGGCTGCAGTTCACCCCGCGCGACCTGTTCCAGCACCAGACCATCCAGACCCTGGCGGCGGTGGTGACCCGCAGCGAGGCGCCGGGCAGCATCGAGCAGGGCCCGCGTGAGGGCAGAGCCGGCCTGACGCCAATCCAACACTGGTTCTTCGACAGCGAAGTGCCGCAACCACAGCACTGGAACCAGGCCGTGCTGCTGCAGGTACGCCAGCCGCTGCAGGCCGAGGCGCTGGAGCAGGCCCTGGCCGCGCTGGTCGAACACCATGACAGCCTGCGCCTGCGCTTCGGCCGGGCCAATGGCCGCTGGCAGGCCGAGTACGCCCAGTCGAGCACCCAGCCGTTGCTGTGGACCGCGACCGTGAGCGATTTCGAGAACTGCCAGGCCCTCTATACCGATGCGCAGCGCAGCCTCGACCTTGCCGAGGGGCCGCTGCTGCGCGCCTTGCTGGTCAGCGACGAGCAGGGCGCCCAGCGCCTGCTGCTGACGATCCATCACCTGGTGGTCGATGGCGTGTCCTGGCGTGTCCTGCTGGAAGACTTGCAGGCGCTTTATCGGGGTGAAACGCTGGCCGCCAAGACCCATGCCATGGGCGACTGGGCGGCGCGCCTGGCCAGCTATGCCGGCAGCGATTCGCTGCGTGACGAGCTGGACTGGTGGGAGGCGCAACTGGGCAGCGCCCGTCGCGAACTGCCCTGCGACCATCCCCAGGGCGGCAACCTGCACAGGCATGCCCGCAGCATCGCCATCGAGCTGGACGTCGAACAGACCCGCCAGCTGCTGCAACAGGCGCCGGCGGCCTACCACACCCAGGTCAACGATCTGTTGCTGACCGCCCTGGCGCGCACCCTGTGCCAGTGGAGCGGCGATCAACAGGTGCTGGTGCAGCTTGAAGGCCATGGCCGTGACGGCTTGTTCGAGGACATGGACCTGACCCGCAGCGTCGGCTGGTTCACCAATGCCTACCCGCTGAGCCTGAGCCCGCAGATGGGCGAGGACGAGTCGGCCCGTGCCGGGTCGATCAAGCGCATCAAGGAGCAACTGCGCCAGGTGCCGCACAAGGGGCTGGGCCATGGCGTGCTGCGCTACCTGGCCGACGAGGCCGGGCGCGAACGCATGGCCGCGCTGCCCCAGGCGCGCATCACCTTCAACTACCTGGGCCAGTTCGACCAGCAGTTCGACCAGGCGGCGCTGTTCCAGCCGCTGGACGCCCCCGCGGGCCTGGCCCATGACCTCGATGCGCCGCTGCCGAACTGGCTGAGTGTAGATGGCCAGGTGTACGGCGGCGCGCTGCAACTGCGCTGGAGCTTCAGCGCCGAGCGCTACGACGAAGCGACCATTGCCCGCCTGGCCGAAGCCTACCGCCTGGAGCTGCTGGCCTTGATCGGCCACTGCCTGGCGGACGGCAACGGCAGCTTCACGCCGTCGGACTTCCCGCTGGCGCAACTGACCCAGGAGCAGATCGACGCGCTGCCGATCCCGGCCGCCGAGATCGAGGACGTCTACCCGCTGACGCCGATGCAGGAAGGCCTGCTGTTGCACACCCTGCTCGAGCCGGGCACCGGCATCTACTACATGCAGGACCGCTACCGTATCAACAGCGCCCTCGACCCCGAGCGTTTCGCCCAGGCCTGGCAGGCCGTGGTGGCACGGCACGAGGCGTTGCGCGCATCGTTCAGCTGGAACGCTGGCGAAGCGATGCTGCAGATCATCCACAAGCCCGGCAAGACCCCGATGGACTACCAGGACTGGCGCGGCCTCGACGAGATCGCCCAGGAGGCGCGTCTGCAGGCTTTGCACAAGCAGGAGCGCGAGGCCGGATTCGAACTGCTGCGCGAAGCGCCGTTCCACCTGCGCCTGGTGCGCGTCGACGAGGCACGCTACTGGTTCATGATGAGCAACCACCACATCCTCATCGATGCCTGGTGCCGCTCGCTGCTGATGAACGACTTCTTCGAGATCTACCAGGCCCTGGGCGAGGGACGCCAGGCCCAGTTGCCGGTACCGCCGCGCTACCGCGACTACATCGGCTGGCTGCAGCGCCAGGACCTCGACGAGGCGCGCCAGTGGTGGCAGGCCAACCTGGCCGGCTTCGAACGGGCCACGGCGATCCCCAGCGATCGAC
>NZ_NIBE01000097.1:45739-60158 GCF_002205115.1 Pseudomonas sp. DrBHI1 | reverse complement strand
GATCACGCCGGTGACGGCATGGTAGTGGGCGATTGCTACACCCGCCTCGAGGTGAGCGAGGGCGTGCGCCTGCGTGAACTGGCCCAGGCCCACCAGCTGACGGTCAACACCTTCGCCCAGGCGGCCTGGGCCCTGACCCTGGCCCGATACAGCGGCGACCGCGACGTGGTGTTCGGCGTCACCGTGGCCGGGCGTCCGGTGAGCCTGCCGCAGATGCAGCGCACGGTCGGCCTGTTCATCAACAGCATCGCCCTGCGTGTGCAGATGCCGCAGCCCGGCGAACGGCGCAGCGTGCGTGACTGGCTGCAAGGCCTGCTCGAGCGCAACATGCAGCTGCGTGAGTACGAGTACCTGCCGCTGGTGGCGATCCAGGAGTGCAGCGAACTGCCCAAGGGCCAGCCGCTGTTCGACAGCCTGTTCGTGTTCGAGAACGCCCCGGTGGAAACCGCCGTGCTCGACCACGCCCAGCACCTGGACGCCAGCTCCGACTCGGGCCGTACCCACACCAACTTCCCGCTGACCGCAGTGTGCTACCCGGGCGATGACCTGGGCCTGCACCTGTCATTCGACCAGCGTTACTTCGACTACCCGACCGTCGAGCGCCTGCTCGCCGAGTTCAAGCGCCTGCTGCTGGCGCTGGTCGAGGGCTTCAATGGCGAGGTGGATGAGCTGGCACTGCTGGGCGCCGAGGAGCAGCGCTTCCTGCTCGACGACTGCAATCGCACCGAGCACAGCTACGCCCTGGAGCAGAGCTACGTCGAGCTGTTCGAGGCGCGGGTCGCCGCGCACCCGCAGCGCACCGTCGCCCGCTGCCTGGAGGCGTCCTACGACTATGCCGGGCTGAACGTGGCGGCCAACCGCCTCGGCCATGCCCTGGTCGCGGCCGGCGTGGCCATCGACCAACCGGTGGCGCTGCTGGCCGAGCGCGGCTTGGCGCTGCTGGGCATGATCGTCGGCAGCTTCAAGGCCGGCGCCGGCTACCTGCCGCTGGATCCGGGCCTGCCGTCGGCGCGCCTGCAACGCATCGTCGAGCTCAGCCGCACGCCGGTGCTGGTGTGCAGCGCGGCCTGCGCCGAGCAGGCGCGCCAGTTGCTCGACGAAGTGGCGGGTGCGGCACGGCCGAAGCTGCTGGTCTGGGAAGAGGTGCAGGCGAGCCACGTGGCCAGCCACAACCCCGGCATCCACAGCGCGCCGGACAACCTCGCCTACGTGATCTACACCTCCGGCTCCACCGGGCTGCCCAAAGGCGTGATGGTCGAGCAGCGCGGCATGCTCAACAACCAGCTGAGCAAGGTGCCATACCTGGCCCTGGACGAGCAGGACGTGATCGCCCAGACCGCCTCGCAGAGCTTCGACATCTCGGTGTGGCAATTCCTCGCCGCGCCGCTGTTCGGGGCCAAGGTGCAGATCGTGCCGAACGCCATCGCCCACGACCCGCAGGGCCTGCTGAGCCATGTGCAGGCCACCGGCATCACCGTGCTGGAGAGCGTGCCGTCGCTGATCCAGGGCATGCTGGCCAACGATCACCAGGCCCTCGACGGCCTGCGCTGGATGCTGCCGACCGGCGAGGCCATGCCGCCCGAGCTGGCCGCCCAGTGGCTGCAGCGTTACCCGACCATCGGCCTGGTCAACGCCTATGGCCCGGCGGAGTGTTCGGATGACGTGGCGTTCTTCCGCGTCGACGCCACCTCGACCCAGGGCAGCTACCTGCCGATCGGCACGCCGACTGACAACAACCGCCTGTATCTGCTCGGCGAGGACCAGAGCCTGGTGCCGCTGGGCGCGGTGGGTGAGCTGTGCGTCGCCGGCACCGGCGTGGGCCGTGGCTATGTCGGCGATCCGCTGCGCACCGCCCAGGCCTTCATCCCACACCCGTACGGTGCGCCGGGCGAGCGCCTGTACCGCACCGGCGACCTGGCCCGGCGCCGTCCCGATGGCGTGCTGGAGTACGTCGGGCGTATCGACCACCAGGTGAAGATCCGCGGCTACCGCATCGAGCTGGGCGAGATCGAGGCACGCCTGCACGAGCAAGCCGAGCTGCGCGATGCTGCGGTGGGCGTGCAGGAAGGAATCAACGGCAAGCATTTGGTCGGCTACCTGGTGGCGCACCAGGGCGTCGCCGCCGACGCCGTGCTGCTCGACCAGCTCAAGCAGCGCCTGCGCGCCGAGCTGCCGGAGTACATGGTGCCGCTGCACTGGGGCTGGTTCGACAACCTGCCGCACAACGCCAACGGCAAGCTCGACCGCAAGGCGCTGCCGGCCATCGAGATCGGCGGCCAGCACAGCCAGGCCTACCTGGCGCCGCGCGACGATCTGGAGCAGACCCTCGCCGGCATCTGGGTCGATGTGCTCAAGGCCGAGCGGGTGGGCGTGCGCGACAACTTCTTCGAGCTGGGCGGGCATTCGCTGCTGGCGACGCAGATCGCCTCGCGGGTGCAGAAGGCCCTGCAGTTGAATGTGCCGTTGCGGGCGATGTTCGAGTGCAGCACGGTCGAAGAGCTGGCGGACTATGTGCGCGGGCTGCAGGACAGCGCGCTGGATGACGCCAAGGTCGATCGGTTGAGCGACCTGATGGCGGAGCTGGAGGCGTTGTAGCCACATTGCCTTCAGCGCAGGGCCTGCCTGTTCCCACAGGATCAGGCAAGCCCTGCGCTGATGCGCCGAAGTGGCGCATGGCCACCCTGTAATCCTCACACTTGCCGGTGCTACGCTGCACACACTGCGCAAGGATTTCACTGGTTTCATGGACGATAGCCTGCATGCCGCCCGTATGGGCGATCTCATTCTTCATCCCCCGCTGATGGCCGAGCTGGTCAGTGGCTTGGTCGAGGCCGCCGTCTATGCGGCGGCGGTCGCCGCGGTCGGCGCCGCCATCGGTGGCGCGGTGGTCGCTGTGGTCGGTACCGGCGGCGCCGCCGCCGTGCTCACACCGCTGATTGCCGGGGTCATGGTCAGTGCCGCCGCCATGCTGCCGGCCGGTGAAGACAAGAGCATTGGCGACCATATCAGCGACTTCAGCAACTGGGTCGGCAATTCGCTGTTTCCGCCCGAGCCGTACGGCTCGATCAGCAGTGGTTCGCACAACACCCGCATCAACGGTATCTTCGCGGCGCGCGCCGCCGGAGTGAGTGGTGGCCCGGTCGAGGCGCCGGGCCCAGCCGATGAACCGTCGATCCTCGAAAACATCGGTGCCTACGCCATGGTCGGCGCCTCGATGGTGTTGCCGGTGATCGGCCTGGCGCAGGAGATCAACAGCATCTTCAACCCGCCGGTGACCACGCCGGCCGCGCCCGGATCGATTCCCAAGCCCGAGGACAAGGCGGTCTGCAGCAAGCACCCACCGATGCCCGAACAGTTCGTTGCCCAGGGCTCGGACAAGGTGTTCATCAATGGTCAGCCGGCAGCGCGGGTTGGAGACAAGACCACCTGCGACGGGCCGATCGGCATGACCTACTCGCCCAATGTGCGCATCGGTGGCGGCACCACCACCGTGCGCGACATCCACGACGGCAAGAGCGCCGCGGCGAAGATCATTGGCCTGATTGCCGGGATGCTCATCAGTCGCCGGGGCATGCTCAAGGGGCGCCGCTGCGGGGTGGGCAACCCGGTGGCTCCCGCGATGGGCAGCAAATTCCAGGACGGCCCCGAGGATGTGGATTTCACACTCGCGGCGATGGTCCCGATCACTTGGGCGCGGCGCTATGACAGTAACGACCGGCGTAGCGATGGCCTGTTCGGCATGGGTTGGAGTGTGCCCTACGAAGTGCGCCTGGAGCGTGTCGCGCACCCTGAGGGGGGCGAGTTGTGGATCTACGTCGATGATGAGGGCGCCAGGCTGGAGCTCGGGCGTCTGCAGGTCGGCAGTGCCTTTGTCAGCATTCTCGATGGCCTGGCGTTTTTTCATCAGGACAACGGCTTCACCATCGTCGAGGACATCAACAGCGGCTTGTACCGGGTGTTTCATACCGATCCACTGGACAGTCGGCGGTCGCGCCTGGTCAAGGTCGGTGATCGCAACCTCAATTGCCTGGAGCTGTTCTACGATGAACACGGCCGATTGCAGTTCCTCGGCGACAGCTCGGCCCGGATCTTCATCGAACTGTGCTATGCCGACGGGCAACCGCGCCGGGTAGCCGAGATCCACAGACTGTCCTTGCGGCCCGGCCAGGCCTTTGCCGTCGAGCAGCGCGAATGCCTGGTGCAGTATCGCTACACCTCGGCAGGGCAATTGGAGGCTGTCGCCGATGCCGAAGGGCAATTGCTGAGGCAGTTTACCTACACCGACCAAGGGTTGCTGGCCAGCCATACGCTGCCCATGGGGGCTACCCGGTACTACGAGTGGGCCTGCTTCACGCCACCGCCGGCGCGCCAACCGTGCAGTCTGGATGGCACGCCTTACGCCATGCCTGCGCTGTTGGAGCCACAGCCTGAGCATGAATGGCGCGTGGTTCGGCACTGGGGCAGCGACGGCGAGGACTATCGCTTCATCTATGACCTGGAGCAGGGCCATACCCAGGTCATCGATGGCCTGGGGCGTGAGGAACACTATCACTGGGGCGCGCTGAACGAGGTACACACCTACATCGATGCGCTGGGATATCGCTGGCGGCACGACTATGTCGATGGCCTGTTGCGACGCACCCTCGATCCACAAGGTGGCGAGTGGTCCTATAGCTACGATGCGCTCGGGCGCGTGGTTGCCACTGCCGACCCGTTGGGGCGTCGTGAAAGCATCGGCTACACCGAACATTGGGCTTTGCCCACCCGCATCGTCGATGGAGCAGGGCATGAGCGTCGTTATACCTATGATGCTCGGGGCAACCTGTTGTCCGAAGTCGATCCACTCGGGCAACTGACACGTTACGACCACGATCGTCAGGGGCGTATGGTGCGTAGTGTCGACGCCATAGGCAAGGAGCGTTCGTTCAATTGGAATGATCGCGGCCAACTGATCTGTGCGCGTGACTGCTCTGCTCAACAGACCCACTATCGCTACGATTGGCGCGGGCACCTGAGTGAGGTGCGCAACGCCGAGGGTGGCACCACGCGCTATCGCTTCGACAGCCGTGGTCGCCTGTTGCAGCGCGAGTTGGCTGACGGCAGGGTCGAGCACTACCAGATCGATGCGGCGGGGCAGTTGGCCCGCCATGTCGACCCAGCACAGCGCATGACCCAATGGCAATATGACGGCAGCGGTCGACTGCTGCAGCGTACTGATGCGCTGGGGCACACCGTGCGGTTGCACTGGGATGCCTATGGCCGCTTGCAGCAGTTGGAAAACGAGAATGGCGAGCACTATCGCTTCCAGTGGGATGCACTAGATCGGTTGGTTGGTCAGCGTAACCTCGATGGTGGCGGTTTCAGTCTGCTTTATGATGCCCTGGATGCGATCACCCAACGCACCGTGCACCCATGCCGCGAAGCGGAGCCCGTGTTGCCGGGCAGCCCGGATGAGCCCGAAGTGTTTGCACAGGTTCACTACCATGAACACGATGCGGTCGGTCGTCTGTTGTGCAGGCGGACCGACGATGGCGAGACGACCTACCGCTACGATGCTGCTGACAATCTGCTGGCGATCCGTTTCACTCACCGTAATGGTCAGGTCCAGCAGTTGGACTTCACCTACGACGCCATGGGGCGATTGCTGAGCGAAAGTCAGGGTCCAGGGCAACTCGGTTACACCTATGATCCCCTCGGTAACCTGCAGACCTTGACGCTGCCTGACTCTCGCCGGATCAACTACCTGTGTTACGGCAGCGGACATCTGCACCAGATCAACCTCGATGGGCGGGTGATCAGCGATTTCGAGCGCGATGCGCTACACGGCGAGGTCTTGCGCAGCCAGGGCGCATTGCTTACCAGAACCCGTTATGACAGCACGCGGCGCCTGCTGCGCAAGGCTGTGGAATATCAGGATGGCGAGCCCACCCGCTTGCCATTGCTGCAGAAGGACTATGAGTACGATGCGACAGACAACCTTGTCGGCGAGGTACTGACCCAGACGCAGCGCGCTGGTAGCGGGCTGGGGGTCGAGCTTGAGCATCTGGTCGGTCGTTTCCAGGCCGGTGCCGGTGGGCGTGGCAGCTACCAGGGGCGCATTGGTTATGACTATGGGCCCACCGAACGAATCCATGGCGCGTCACGCCAGTTGCCTCAGCAACAGCCGATGGTCGAGCACTTTGGCTACGACCTTGCCGGCAACCTGCTAGAGGGATATCAGGTCAACGGTCGGGTACGGCATAACCGGGTCAAGGTGTTCCAAGACAGACGCTATCGCTACGACCGCTTTGGTCGGCTCGAGGAGAAACGCTCCGGCAATCGTCTGCTCCAGCGTTTTGAGTACGATGCAGAGCACCGGCTGGTCTGTATCCGTCAGCGGCGTGGGCCGCTTCGCGAACGGATCGAGTTTGCTTACGACCCCTTGGGCAGGCGCATCGACAAAAGGGTCTACCGTGACGAGCTGGACGTGCCGGTCAGCCGAACCGAGTTTCAGTGGCAAGGCCTGCGTCTGTTGCGAGAAGTTCAGGACGGCAAACCGAGTCTCTATCTGTACGCAGACGCGGCGGGCCATGAGCCACTGGCCAGGGTAGATGGGCTGCCTGGACATGAGCAGGTTTTCCACTTTCATACGAATCTGGTCGGCCTGGTAGAGCAACTGACCGACGAACACGGGATAACTGCCTGGCAGGGGCAGTACCAGGTATGGGGCAACAACTGCGAGGAATGGCATGCGCCGGAGCAGGTCAGCCGGCAGAATGTGCGTTTTCAGGGGCAGTACCTGGATCGGGAAACTGGGCTGCACTACAACACATTCAGATTCTATGACCCGGATATCGGGCGGTTTACCCAACAAGACCCGCTAGGTTTGAGGGGCGGGATCAACCTCTATCAATATGCGCCTAATCCTCTGTCATGGATCGATCCGTTAGGCTTGGAGGTGGTGCGTGTTTATCATTACACGAGCAAGGAAGGTTATAAGGGAATCATGGGGACAGGCGTGATTAATCAAAGTGACCCCGGCGCCAGGGGGCGAGGCGCTATTCAAGGCAAGCCCAAAGGTGTCTACGTGACGACACTAACGCCTGAGGAAATGGAGAGCACCAATGTAAGAGGTAAAATGGGGCTGACCAAAGAGAAAAGTACCCATTTTGTTTCATTTGAGGTTGATAGCGGGAAAGTTAAAAAAGTGGATCGGCAGAATGCTTATCTAAGGCTCTATATACAAGAAGATATTCAGCTCCGGGACGCTAATAGAAGACTTCGCGCTGATGTCAGTCACGGTGCTTCCGGATGCAAGCTATAGGAGACAGTGAAATGGCTGATTGGTCGGGTGTCATGTATGGCTTTTATACCGATACGTCGCTGGAGGCAGGGCTCGCGGCATTGACGGAAAAAGCAGCACGTCTGGGGTTTCAGTCACAGCAGGAGTGCATTCGGGGAGAGGAGTTTATTCTTTTCTATAAAGATGAGGGGATGCTGAAGGCCCACCTTGAGCAAGGTTACAATCTGGGGGCGACGGGCGAGGGGTGCTTCGGCGTTGAGGCAAAGCCAGCAGCGTTGAACGGGATCGCTACGCTATTCGAGTTTGAAGGTGATTCGGATTTCGAACCGTACGATATCAATTTGCGCTTCAATCGAATTTTTTACTATGTATTGGTGTTGCCGGACAGTGTCGAAAAATCAGATTTCTGTCAGCGTATACACACTCTATTTTCCGAGACCTTGATGGCTTGAGCCATGGTCAAGGTCGAGGGTGAAGCGGGCGTATCAATGAGCGTGTAAAGGACGGCTCCGGCCGTGTGCCGACCGTATCTCCTTGTCCACGACTATTTGGTTGGCTGAAGGAGAACCGCCGCCTGGGTACACGCCGCTGCAAGCTGGCGGAAAGCTTTGCTGCAATGATCAGGATGGCTTGCTGGCGGCGGTGTTTATGGCATTACTTTTCGTACAGTGCCCAGGCGAACGCAAAGCGCTTTGCGACCCGTCAGGGTCGCTGGGCTTGAAGCGCTGTCTGCTGGTGGGTTACGACAGCCCTGTCGAGGTATTCGCCAAAGGCTATCGTTGCACCTTCAGATAGATTGCCGTTTAACGCTTGCCGAGTATCTTCCCCAGCATCTCCGGCCGCGGCGCCCCTTGCTGGCTTTGCAACTGCCCTTGCTCATCCTGGTAGAAGATCGCCGGTGTCGCGGCCAGGCCCAGTTCTTCCATCAGCGCCAGATTCGCCTCGAGCTTCTTCTGAACCGTCTCCGGCACCTTGTCCAGCGCCTTGAGCGTGCTGGCCTTGCCGGCTTTCTCGTGTTCCTGCAAGGCTTTGGAAGGGTCCTTGGCGGCGAGCAGCGCGGCGGACTTGCCCGGGCTGTCCTCGCGGATGATGCCGACCATGATGTGGCGCAACTGCACCTTGCCCGACTCGACCCAGGGCCGGGCCTGTTGCCAGAACATGTTGCAGTAGGGGCAGTTGGGGTCGCTGAACAGGTAGACGGTACGGGGTGCGTCCACCTTGCCGTCCTGGATCCAGGCGGTCTTTTCCATCTTCGCCCAGACCGCCTTGCTCATCGGTGCGTACACCAGCTTTTCCAGTGGCTCGGCACTGAGGTCCTTGCCCTGCTCGTCGAACAGGCTGCCCACCAGCACGTGCTTGCCGTCGGGCGTCAGGTACAGGGCGATGCCGTTGTTGTGGTACTCGGCGGCATAGCCGCGCAGGCCATTGGGGGCGTCGAAGCTGCCCTTGATCACGGCGCCCTTGGCCTGCAGTTGCTGGACCGGCTTGGGTAGCTCTTCGGCGTGCAGCAGGGGCGCGGCGAGCAGGGTGAAGGTCAGGGGCAGCAGCGCATTCAATCGCATGTCAGTTTCCTTGTGGGGCGGGCGCATCGGCGCGTTCGAAGGGTTCCAGGGCGTGGCGCAGGCTGGCGCGCGACAGCTCGCCCAAGTGGCTGCCGACCAGCCGCCCTTCGGCGTTGTAGAACAGGGTGGTGGGCAGGGCCATGGAGCCGACCTTGCGGGCCAGTTCGCCAGTGCCGTCAAACAGTACGTGGGATAGGATCAGGCCGGTTGTGGCCATGAAGGTGCTGACGTTTTCCGGGGTTTCTCCCTGGTTGACGAACAGGAAGGTCACGTGGGGGTAGTCGTCCTCGGCCTGTTGCAATACCGGCATTTCGCGCCGGCAGGGCGGGCACCAGGTGGCCCAGATGTTGATCACCAGCGGTCGCCCGCGGTAGCTGTGCAGGGCCACCACCTGCCCGCGGCTGTCGCGCAGGCTCAGGTCCGGCAGCTCGGTGCCCTTGCTGTACAGGTGGCTGGCCAGGCTGGACAGCCCCCAGAACAGCGCGCCGCTGAACAACGCCCAGCCCAGTGGCCGGCGCAGGCCGGGGCGCCGCCAGCCCTGCCACAGGGTGCCGAGGACGATGCCCAGCAGGCCGCCCCAGAGCAGGAAGCCGCCGTCGCGGATGTCGATGACCTGCAGCGGGTCGTCGCGGTACATCGGCCAGTAGGCCAGGACGAAGCCCAGGCGAGCGAACAGCAATCCCAGCAGGAACAAATTGAACAGCGCCGACTCCGGATTCTCGCCGCCGTGCCTGGCCACCCGCCAGCCGACCAGGCTGGCGATGCCCAGCGCCGCGAGCAGCAGCAGGTGGTTAAGGGCCATGGTCAGTGGACCGAGGGTGACGGTCAGCATCAGCCTTGGCTCCTGGTCTGGGCCCAGTGTTGCAGGAAACCGGTGGCGTCGATCTCGCCGGTGATGCGTCGGGCACGGCGCTCGTCGCCTTCCGGGCCAATCCAGATCAGGCTGGGCGGGCCTGGTACCTGGAAGCGCTGCAGCAGTTCGCGACTGGCCGGGGAATCGGCGGTCACATCCAGGCGCAGCAGGTGCATGCCGGCCAGGCTAGCCTGGACATCGCCACGGCCGAACACCTGCTTTTCCATGACCTTGCACGACACGCACCAGTCGGCATAGTAGTCCACCAGCACCCACTGGCCACGGGCCTTGGCGGCGTCGAGCTCACGTTGCAGGTCGGCCGGCGCGCTCACGGTGACGAAGGCGTCGTGGGCGTTGGCCGGGGCTGCTGCCGTGCCCTTGCCGGCGAAGGGCTGCAGAGGTTGCCACAGGTCGTTGCCCCCGGCTGCGGCGCCCACCAGCAGCAGGCCACCCCACAGGGCGCCGAGCAGAGGAATGGCGCGCAAGGCGGGCAGGCGTTGCAGGGCCGGCCAGGCGGCCCAGCCCAGGGCGATCAGCCAGGCGCCGGCCAGGGCCAGCACCAGCGTTTCCGCCAGCAGGCCACGCACGGTGTACAGGGCCATGGCCAGGAACACGAAGCCGAACAAGCCCTTGACCAGGTTCATCCAGGCACCCGGGCGTGGCAGGTAGCGGTTGCCCAGGGTGACCAGCAACAGCAATGGCACGCCCATGCCCAGCCCGAGGCTGAACAGCACCAGCGCGCCTTGCAGCACATCGCCGCTCTGGGCGATGAACAACAACGCGCCGGCCAGTGGCGCGGTCATGCAAGGTCCCAGCAGCAGGCCCGACAACGCGCCCAGCAATGCCGCACCGTAGAGGTTGCCGCCACGGGTGCCTTGTCCGGCTCGGTCCAGGCGGTCACGCAGGGCGGCCGGCAACTGCAGTTCGAAGGCGCCGAACATCGGCAGGGCCAGGAGCACGAACAGGCCGGCCAGGCTGCCCAGCAGCCAGGGCTGTTGCAACCAGGCCTGCAGGCTTGCGCCCAGCAGCGCGGCGATCACGCCCAGGGCGGCGTAGACCAGCGCCATGCTCAGCACATAGATACCGGCCAGCCACCAGCCGCGCCGGGCGCTGGCGCCGTTGCCCAGGACCAGCCCGGCAAGGATTGGCAGCATCGGCAGCGAGCAGGGGGTGAAGGCCAGCAGCAGGCCCAAGCCGAAGAACGCCAGCAGGCTCCAGGCCAGGCTGTCCTGTTGCAGGGTACCGGCCAGCGCCTGGTCGCTGGCCTGATCGGCAGCGGCGACTGGCGTGGCGCTACCGCCGAGAGCGATCGGCGTGGTCTGCGGCGGGTAGCACAGGCCAGCGTCGGCGCAGCCTTGCCAGCCCAGGCGCAGTTCACCGCTGGCGCCGGCCGGCAGCAGCAGTTCCAGCTCGGAGCGATAGACTGCGCTGTCGCCGAAGAACTCGTCGTGGTGGTTCTCGGCCTGGGGCAGCACGGGGTGCTGCTCAGGGGGCAGTCCGTCGAACTTCAGGCGTTTCTGGTAAAGGTAGTAACCGTCCTTGATCTGGAAATGCAGGCGCATCTGGCCGTTTTCCAGGCGATCGTGGGTCAGGACGAAGGCTTCGTTGACCGGCAGGAAGTCCGGCTTGACCGCAAAGGGGTTGGCCTGGAGGGGGCCGGCGAGCAGGAATGTCAGGAAGAGCAGGAGAACACGCATGTCGACGCCTTGGCAGAGCTTTGAAGAGGGCCATGCTGGCCTTGGGTTATTAACTGAAGGTTAAGTTGGTCTTAGGATCGGCGACAGCCTTGTCTGTCCCGATGCTATCAGCCCGACGAAGTCCTCCAAATCCGTTCATAATCCCCCCTTAATCGCCACCCTGTGCAATGCCAGCTTCCCCACCCAGGAGACCCCATATGCACGTTCTGCTCTGCGAGGACGATGACCTGATCGCCAGCGGCATCTGCGCCGGCCTCTCGGCCCAGGGCCTGACCGTGGACCGGGTGGCCAGCGCCTCGCAGGCCCGGCAGATGCTCGGAACCGCGAAGTTTGATGTGATGATCCTCGACCTGGGGCTGCCCGACGAGGACGGCCTCAAGCTGTTGCGCCGCCTGCGCCAGCAGGGCGAGACCCTGCCAGTGCTGGTGCTCACCGCCCGCGACGCGGTCACCGACCGGGTCGACGGCCTGCAGGCCGGCGCCGACGACTACCTGCTCAAGCCCTTCGACCTGCGCGAACTGGCCGCTCGCCTGCATACCCTGCTGCGCCGCGTCGCCGGGCGGGCGGTGAACGTCATCGAGCACGGCCCGCTGCGCTACGACCCCAGCAGTTGCGCGGCGACCCTGGGCGGCCAGGCGGTGGACCTGTCGCGCCGCGAGCAGGCCCTGCTGCAGGCATTGCTGCAGAACCCGGGGCGCGTGCTGTCCAGCGAGCAACTCAAGGACTGCGTCTACGGTTTTAGCGACGAGGTCGAAAGCAACGCGCTGAACGTGCATATCCACCACCTGCGGCGCAAACTGGGCAACAGCATCGTCGAGACCGTACGCGGCCTTGGCTACCGTCTGGGGCCGGCCCAGGCGCCGGAGGAGCGTGTGTCATGAGCCTGCGGGTTCGCCTTTCACTGATTCTCGGCAGTGTGTTCATCGTCATCTGGGCGCTGGCGGCGGCCTGGATGCTGCGCGACCTGCGCCAGCAGATGATGTTCTCCCTCGACCAGCGCCTGGTGGCATCGGCGCGCATGGTCGCGGGGCTGATCGACCAGTTGCCGCAACCGTTGACTGCCAAGGGCCAGGATGCGCATTTTTCCGCCGACCAGTTCAGCGTGCCGGACGGCATGGCCTGTCAGGTCAGCTCGCTGCGCGGCGAGATCCTCGCCAGCAACCACAAGCACGACGGCGCCATGGACGACGAGCGCAGCGGCTTCCGTGACCAGACCATCGATGGCGCCTCCTGGCGTACCTTCACCTACAACCATGGCGATGTGCGCATCACCACCGCCGACCGCCACCAGGAGCGCGAGGCGCTGAACCAGTCAATCCTGCTGGCGGCCTCGGCGCCTGTGCTGATGGCCTTGCTGGGCAGCCTGGGGCTATTGTGGATCGGCCTGGGCAAGGGGCTGGCGCCGCTCAATCGCATGCGTGATGCCTTGCGCAGGCGCCGCGCCGACAGCGTCGAGCCGTTGCAGGTGGCCGGCCTGCCCAGCGAGCTGCAACCGCTGCTCGATACCCAGAACCAGCTGTTCCTGCGCATCGCCCAGACCATCGAGCGCGAACGCCGTCTGACTGACGACGCCGCCCATGAGCTGCGCAGCCCGCTGACCGCCATCAAGACCCATCTGCAGGTGGCGCGCATGACCGACGGTGCCGTGCGTGAGCAGGCGTTGGAGCATGCCGAGCAGGGTACCGATCGCATGCACCGCACGCTGGAGCAACTGCTGATGCTGGCGCGGGTCGAGGGCAGCCTGTCGTTCGACGATGGCGTGCAGTGCAGCGCCGAGCAGGTTGCCCGACAGGCCATCGAGGACGCTGGTGGCGGCGACAACCGGCGCATTCACCTGCGCCTGCCCGAGGCGGCGGCCAAGGTCTACCTGAGCATGCCGGCGCCGTTGGCGGTGGCGGCGCTGCGCAACTTGCTGGACAACGCCCTGCGCCATGGCGGCGATGCCGCCGTGGAGCTGGAGGTACAGGCGCAGGACGGGCAGGTGGACTTCCTGGTGCGCGATCATGGGCCGGGGATTGCCCAGGAAGATCTCGAACACCTGACCGAACGTTTCTGGCGCAACGGCCAGAGCGGAGGTTGCGGGCTGGGGCTGGCGATCGTCCAGGCCATCGTCCAGCGCTGCGCTGGCAGCCTGCGGTTCGACAGCCGGGCCGATGGTTTGCGGGTGAGCCTGCAGGTGCCGGCGCGTTCAGGAAGTTGAGTTCGGCGCTGTACCCATCGTGGGGCAAGCCCGCTTCCAAGCAGCTTGGTCATGAGCCCGTGGGAGCGGGCTTGCTCCGCGACAGAGGCCGCCATCTACGACAAATCCCATGACAACCGCTAAATCCGCACCTCGCTGAAGCGTTTTTCAAGCGATAAGAACCCGACACACATCCGGTTACAGGGCGCGTGGCGGGCACATTCGCTTGCTTGCGAGGGTTTTTCCGATGTCGACCGCTTCCAGTCTTGCCCAGGTACTGCCGGCCACTGCGCCGCGCGCCCTGTACGAATTCGAGGATTCGCCCTTGCTGCTGCGCCAGCAGCAGCAGGAATCCAACGCCCGCAGCTACCCCCGGCGCATCCCCCTGGCGCTCAAGCGCGCCCGTGGCCTGTACGTCGAGGACGTCGAGGGCCGCCAGTTCATCGATTGCCTCGCAGGTGCCGGCACCCTGGCCCTGGGCCACAACCATCCGGTGGTGATCGACGCGATCCAGCGTGTGCTGGCCGACGAACTGCCGCTGCACACCCTGGACCTGACCACGCCGGTCAAGGATCAGTTCGTCCAGGACCTGTTCGCCCTGCTGCCCGAGGGCCTGCGCCGGGAAGCGAAGATCCAGTTCTGCGGCCCGACCGGTACCGATGCGGTCGAGGCTGCGCTCAAGCTGGTGCGCACGGTCACCGGGCGCAGCACCGTGCTGGCGTTCCAGGGGGCCTACCATGGCATGACCCAGGGCGCGCTGAGCCTGATGGGCAGCCTGGGGCCGAAAAAGCCGCTCGGCGCGTTGCTGAACAATGGCGTGCAGTTCCTGCCTTATCCCTATGACTA
>NZ_NIBE01000097.1:27897-45686 GCF_002205115.1 Pseudomonas sp. DrBHI1 | reverse complement strand
CCCCGCCGATATCGAGTGGTTGCTCGGGTTGCGCCGGATCACCGAGCAGGCCGGGGTGGCGTTGATCGTCGACGAGATCCAGAGCGGTTTCGCCCGTACCGGCAAGATGTTCGCCTTCGAGCACGCCGGCATCGTGCCCGACGTGGTCACCCTGTCCAAGGCTATTGGCGGCAGCCTGCCGCTGGCCGTGATGGTCTATCGCGACTGGCTCGACCAGTGGTCGCCGGGTGCCCATGCCGGTACCTTCCGTGGTAACCAGATGGCCATGGCCGCGGGCTCGGCGGTGATGAAGTACCTGGTGGAGCACCGCCTGTGCGAGCACGCCGAGGCCATGGGCCAGCGCCTGCGCGGGCACCTGCAACGGTTGCAGCAGGACTATCCGCAGCTTGGCGATATCCGTGGCCGTGGCCTGATGCTGGGCGTGGAACTGGTGGATCCGGCGGGCAAGCGCGACGTCCAAGGCCATCCGCCGGCCTGCCGCAAGCTGGCGCCGAAGGTGCAGCGCGAATGCCTGCGTCGTGGCCTGATCCTCGAGCTGGGCGGTCGCCATGGTGCGGTGGTGCGCTTCCTGCCGCCGCTGATCATCAGTGCCGAGCAGATCGACGAGGTGGCGGCAAGGTTTGCCGAGGCCGTCGCGGCGGCGGTATCAGCTGGCTGAGTGTTCGAATCCAGGCGAAATTCCCTGCAGGAGATCGCCCTGGCCGAAGGGCTGGGTGATCTCCTGCAGGATGCAGGTATTAGTCGAAGGTGCGACCGGCGCGCCAGTAGCCCATCAGCGTCAGGCTCTCCCTTGGCAGTCCGCGCTCCTTGATCAGGTGCCGGCGGATATCCATGACGGTCCCCGACTCCCCGGCGATCCAGGCATGGAAGTCGCCGTGCTCGCCGCTGGCCTGTTCCCACAGGATGCGCTCGTCGATATCCACGTCTTCCAGCTCGACCGTCGATGCGCCGCGCACCGCCGGCAGGCTGGCCAGTTCGCGCACGGCGTGCTGCATGCCCTGGCCATGTTCGCTGCGCAGCAGGTCACGCGGCAGCCAGTGCAGGCGGGTGGCCGGGCTGTGGCGCAGGTCGAGGCAGTCGGCTTCCAGCGGCACTTCGATAAAGGCCTCCACCTGCAGTTCCGGCGTGTTCGTGGCCAACTGCTCGAGGATGCCGGCGATGGCCGGCAGGGCAGTTTCGTCACCGATCAGCAAGATACGCCGGACACTGTGCGGCGGCTTCCACTCGTAGCCGCCGGGGTCGTCGGCATAGGCCAGGTTGGGTGCGACCATCTGCAGGCGGTCACCCGGACGGGCATGGGTGGCCCAGGCCGAGGCCGGGCCATTGACGCCATGCAGGACAAAGTCCACCTCTACCTCCAGGGCTTCGCGGCGCAGGGCGCGGATGGTGTAGGTGCGCATCGGTGGCATGTCCTGCGCCGCCAGCTCGCGCCGCGCCTGTTGCCATTGCGCGTGCTTGGGCAGGCTTGGCGGTGCTCCTGCGGGCGTCGGAAACAGCAGCTTGACGCGCTGGTCGGGGGCCAGGGTGGTCATCTGCGCCACGTCCTCGCCAGTGAAGACAAAGCGGCTCAGTGACGGGCTCAAGGGTTCAACGGTCTTCAGATCAATGTCGAAGACCCGGTAGGGCGTGGCCTTGACCGATTCGGTCAGGCGATCGTGCAGGGAGGTCATGGGTATGCCTCTGTCAGCGGGAGATAACCAACAGACGAGCGCGCCGGGTGGTTAATTAGACGGCTAAATTTTCCCGGCCTATCTACGTCCTAGCTTGGATAGAAGTCGCGGCACGCGAAGACGGATTGAGGCGCAATGACAATTTCCCGACGAGGATTCATCGCTGGCCTGGCAGTGGCGGGCGCCACAGGCACGGCGGCCTATTACGCGCACCAGCAGCTGACCCACGACCCTGAAGACGATATCGTCACGCCCGGCGAGGCCAGCGTCGAACTGGCCGACTATGCCGGGCAGGTCCTGGCCGACCGGCTGCGCGGTGTGTGGGAGATCCGCTTCGACGGTGCAGAACGAGGACTTGACGGGCTGCCTCGACAGGGCGTCGAGATGTTCCTCGACGTCGCCACCAAGGGGCGTGGCCTGCGCGGATTCGTCGATACCGGCGAGGGTCTTCGCGGTGCCGCCGAGCCGGCCTATCGTGTGCTCGGTGATCTGGTCGGTGCCAGCAGCACCGAGGTGCGTTGGCGGCTGGTCAACCAGCACGGCGGGCCGGGTTATGAATGCGTGGCGAGTCTCGACGAGGTTTGGGCCGAGTTCGCCAATGCCGGTAGCGGCACGTTGAGTGGCCGCGTACAACGCCTGGATAGACCGCTGACCCTGCCGGTGCCCGACAGCCGTTTCGTCGCGGTCAAGCGTCTGTTCCCCGAGGCCCGCGAGCGTCTGCCCTATACCCCCGAAATGCGCGAGTGGGTGGTCGGCGCTGAGCATCGCCTGTTCCACCAGCTTTGGCATGCCACCCGAGACCAGTGGCACAAGTTGCCGCAGACCAAGCAGAACGCACTGCGTGGCCTTGGCTGGCAACCTGGGCCGCGCGACCGTGAGCGTGATGCCCGCGGCCCGCGCAAGCACCGCAATGGTTCGGGTATCGATTTCCTGTTCATGCACCGGCACATGCTGATGTATGCCCGCACACTGCAGGACCTGCCTTCCTGGCAACGCTTTCCGCTACCGCAACCCAGCGTAGAATTCGATCGAGCAGGTTTCGCCCGCTACTTCGACAACCACGACGGCTACTGCGTGCCGCCAGGCTGGCAGGCGCCGGGCGACGACGCCTATGGCCAGTGGGTGGGAGCGATCAAGGCCGGCGAGACCTACTGCAGCAACTTCCAGGTGTGGGAGTCGCAGTACCAGGATCCGGTGTACCTGTCGAAACTGACCCTGGGCGCCTTCGGCTCGGAACTGGAGATGAACCTGCACGATTGGCTGCACATGTGCTGGGCGTCGGTGCCGCGCGATCCCAACAATGGCGCGCCGGTGCCGTTCGCCCGCGACCAGGCGGACTTCGCCGCGCGCTGGTTCGAACCTGAGAACGACTTCCTCGGTGATCCGTTTTCCTCCCATGTGCATCCGGTCTTCTGGGGGTTCCACGGCTGGATCGACGATCGCATCGATGACTGGTTCCGTGCCCATGAGCGCCATCACCCCGGTCAGGTACGTCGCCTCGAAGTCAACGGCGTGCCCTGGTTCGCTCCCGGGCGCTGGGTGGAGGTCGATGATCCCTGGCTGGGTCCGGATACCCATGGCTGCAGCACGCAGCCGGGCATGCGCCCGGGCAAGTCGGTGGAGATGGACGTGGAGACCATGAAGTTGGCCCTGCGCATCACCTTCGGTGACGAGGACAAGCTCGACAACCTGCTGCGCAAGGTGCCGCAACGGCCCTGGTATGCGCGACACCTTTCGTTGAAGAACATCGTTTCCTGAGGCACCGTGCGAAAGCGCCAGACCAGACAATGAAGTTCTCTGGCCTGGCGCTTTTGCGGGGCAAGCCTGCTCCTACAGCGTCTGCGGCGTCTGCGGCGTCTGCGGCGTCTGCGGCGCCTGCCAGCCTCCGCCCAGTGCCTTGTACAACGCCACGCTTCCCCGTAACTGCTCCAGGCGCAGCTGCGCTTGCTGGTCCTGGGCCAGGTACAGCGTGCGCTGGGTCTCGAGTACGGTGAGCAGGGTCTCGGCACCGGCGGTGTAGCGTTGCTGGGCCAAATCAAAGGCGATACGCGCCTGTTCCACTTCCTGGTCCTGCCAGCGGCGCTGGCGCTCCACGCCGGCGATGGCGTTCAGGGCTTTCTCCACATCCGAGAACCCGGCCAGGATGCTGGCGCGGTACAGCTCCAGCAACTCCTGCTGTTCGGCACGGGCCACGTCCCGGGCGGCACTCAGCCGACCGTTGTTGAAGATCGGCGCGGTGAGCCCGGCGGTGAGGGTGTAGTAGGGGCTGTCGAAGATATTGGGCACGGTCCGGGCGCCACTGCCCAGGTCCGCGCCCAGTATCAGACGCGGCAGCATCGCCGCCCGAGCTACCTGGATATTGGCGCTAGCCGCCGCCAGGCGTGCCTCGGCGGCGGCGATGTCCGGGCGGCGGCCGAGCAGTTCGCTGGGCACGCCGCTGCCGATGGCTGGCCACTGCACGTTGCCGATGGTTTCGTCGGTGGCGGGCAGCGCCTGCACAGGATCGCCCAGCAAGGTGGCAAGGACGATGCGGTTGTCCTGACGGCGTTGTTCGAGCAGTGGTAACTGGCGCTCCTGGGCGGCCACCAGGCTGCGCTGCTGGGCCAGTTCCAGGCGGGTGGCCGAGCCCGAGCGTTCACGGGCTTCGACCAGGCCCAGCACGTCGCGGGCGTTGCTCAGGTTGAGGCGGGCGATGCGCAGTTGCTCGTCGAGAGCCAGGCCTCGCAGATAGCTGTCGGCCACGGCGCTGACCAGGGTCAGCTCCACGGTCTGGCGATCGAAGCGGCTGGCGTCGAGGCTGCGCAGGGCGCTGTCACGGGTGGCGCGCAGACCGCCCCAGAAGTCGATCTCGTAGCTGGCGCTCAGGCGGGTTCCGAACGAGGTACTGGTGCGTTCGTTGCTGCTGGCGTCGAGTTGGTCGTTGCCCTCGCCGCGCAGCAAGCGCTGGCGGCTGCCGTTCAGGCCCAACTGCACCTCGGGCAGCAATGGCGCGCCGGCGATCACGGCGCTGGCCTGGGCCTTGCGCACCCGCGCCGCGGCGGCGGCCAGGTCGTGGCTGTTGAGGCGGGCGCGTTCGACCAGCCGGTCCAGCTCGGTGCTGGCGAAGGCGCGCCACCACTGGCTGTCAGGCAGGGGCTGGGCTGTGGCCGGCCCCTGCCAGGCGGGTGGCGTGTCGATGTTCGCCGCCGGTGGCGGCGGGCTGCTGCAGGCGGCCAGGCAAAGGCTCAGGGTCAACAGGCTGGTACGGCTGGGAATCGTCATGAACTATTCGCTGGTAAGGGCCTTGACCGGGTCGAGGCGGGCGGCCTTGCGGGCCGGCATGAAACCGAAGACCACGCCGGTGATCACGGCGCAGGCGAAGGCGCCGAGGATGGCGGGCAGGGCGAAGGCCACGGCGATGTCGGCCAGCAACAGGCCGCCGCCGATGGCCAGGGCCAGGACGATGCCGGTCACGCCGCCGACCATCGACAGCATCACCGCTTCGGTGAGGAACTGGCGCAGGATGTCGCGCTGGCGCGCGCCGGTGGCCATGCGGATACCGATTTCGCGGGTGCGCTCGCGCACGGTCATGAGCATGATGTTCATCACGCCGATGCCGCCGACCAGCAGCGAGATCGCGGCGATCGCCCCAAGCATCAGCGACAGGCTGTTCTGGGTGCGGGCCTCGGCCTGGATCAGCGCGGCATCGTTGGTCAAAACGAAGTCATGCTTGCCCTGGTGGCGCTGCAGCATCAGGCGCTCGATCGCCTGCTCGGTTTCCTTGACCCGGCCGGAATCCAGGGCGGCGATGGTGACGTATTCCGGATCGCGGCTGCCGAACAGGCGGATGGAGGCGGCGGAGTAGGGCACCACCACGCGCTCGTCGCTGTCCTCGCTGCCGGAGCTGGCGCCTTTGCCCTGGAGCACGCCGATCACCTGGAACGGCACGTTGCCGATCAGCAGGTACTGGCCGAGCGGATTGCTCCCTGCGCCAAACATCTTCTCGCGCACCTTCTGTCCGATCACGGCCACGGCGGCGGCGTTGGCTTCGTCGGCCTCGCTGTAGAAGCTGCCCTCGACCACCGGCCAGTTGAAAATCTCGGGAAATCCGGTGTTGTTGCCGCCGACATAGAACTGCTCGCCCTTGTTGCCGTGGCGCACCATGAGCTTGTCGCCGATCACCGGCATGACGCGCTTGACCTGCGGCAGTTCGCCGATGGCGTCGACATCATCGAGGGTAACGATACCGGTCAGTTCCTCGGAGGAGTGCTTGCCGTTGAGGTAGAGGATGTTCGAGCCGAAGGCGGCCATCTGCGCCATGACCTGGCGCTTGCTGCCTTCGCCGACCGCCAGCATGACCACCACCGAGGCCACCCCGATGATGATGCCGAGCAGGGTCAGGGCGGTGCGGAAGCGGTTGATCCACATCACCCGCCAGGCGGCCTGCAGGGACTCTGCCAGTTCGCCTTTCCAGGCGCCGCGCTGGGTGGCGCCGAAGTCCAGGCGTTGGCGCAGGTCGTCGGCTTGCACCTGTCGGGGCGGGGCATCGGCCGATGACGGGGTGGCCGAGTCACCGACCACCTCGCCGTCGCGCACCTCGATGATCCGCTGGGCGCGGGCCGCGACCTCGCGATCATGGGTGATGAGGATGATCACATGGCCCTGGCTGGCCAGCTCGTCGAGCAGGGTCATCACCTCGGCGCCACTGTGGCTGTCGAGGGCGCCGGTGGGTTCGTCGGCGAGGATGATATGCCCGCCGTTCATCAGCGCACGGGCAATCGACACCCGCTGCTGCTGGCCGCCGGACAACTGGTGCGGACGGTTGCCGGTGCGGCTGGCCAGCCCCAGGCGTTCGAGCAGGGCGCGGGCGCGGGCATGGCGTTCGGCGGGCGGGGTGCCGGCGTAGATGGCCGGCATCTCGACGTTCTCCTGGGCCGAGCCCGAGGGGATCAGGTGGTAACCCTGGAACACGAAGCCAAAGGCTTCGCGGCGCAGCCAGGCCAGCTCGTCGCTGTCCAGTTCGGCCACGTCCCGGCCTGCGAAGCGGTAGCTGCCCGAGGTAGGGCGGTCGAGGCAGCCGAGGATGTTCATCAGGGTCGACTTGCCGGAGCCCGAGGCGCCGACGATGGCGACGAACTCGCCGGGGTGGATGCTCAGGCTGATGCCGCGCAGCACCTCGACCCTGGGCGAATCGACACCGCCATAGACCTTGCGGATGTCGCACAGCTCGATCAGGGGCGTGGCCATCTCAACCCCCACTGGCGGCAGGAAGGCCGATGACCAGGCGCTCGCCTTCGTTCAAACCCTCAAGGATCTGCACCCGCAGGCGGTCGCTCAAGCCGGTGCGCACCTGGCGCGCCTCGACCTGGCCCTTGCCGTTCAGCACCTGGGCCAGGCGCAAGCCCTCTTCGGGGGTCTCGTCCAGCGCGGCCAATGGCACGCTGAGCACCTGGCTGGCCTGGCCGGCGACGAAGAACACCTGGGTGGTCATCTCCGCCATCAGGGCGCCGTCGGGGTTATCCACGTCCAGCAGCACGGTGTACTGGACCACCTTGGTGCCCGTGGTGCCAGCCGTGGTGCTGGCCGGGCTGCCCCCGCCCTGGCTGGATTGGTCCAGGGGCTTGGGCGGTACCGGCAGGATCTGCCGCACGGTGCTGGTCCAGCGCCGCTTGCCGCCGGCCAGGGTATTGAAGTAGGCGGTCATGCCCGGCTTGACCTTGCCGATGTCGGCTTCGGATACCTGGGCCCACACGGTCATTGGCGAGAGCTTGGCGATGCGCAGGATCAGCGGTGTCTGCTGCTGGGCGTTGAGGGTCTGGCCCTCGCGGGCGTCCACCGCCACCACGGTGCCGCTCATGGGCGCGTAGATCCGCGTGTAGCCCAGCTCCGCCTCGTCGCTGCGCAGGCTGGCCTGGGCCTGGCGGATCTGCGCCTGGTACATGTCGATGCGCGCCTGGGTCACCTTCAGTTGCGCCGCTGCCGTTTGCAGGTCTTCCTGGCGGCTGGCGCCGGCCGCAGCCAGATCCTGCTGGCGTTTGTACTGCTGCTGGGCGAGCAGGTACTGCGCCCGCTGTTCGGCGAGCTGGGCCTTGAGGTTTTCGATCGAGTAGCGCCCGGCATCGAGCTTGGCCTGCTGCGTGGACGGGTCGATCTCCACCAGCAGTTGGCCCTGGCGCACTTCGTCACCGGGTTCCACATGCAGCTTGCGGATCTGCCCCGAGGCCTGGGCGCCCACGTCGACATAGCGGCGCGGCTGCAGGGTGCCCAAGGCGGTGACGCTGCTTTCGATGTCGGCGCGGATCACCGGCACGGTGCTGACCGGTGCGCCGCCGAGCGGCAGGACCTGCCAGGCCACCAGGCTGCCGAGACCGGCCAGGCCCAGGGCGCCGATCAGCACGCTGCGGCGGGTATTGAATGTGCGTGTCATGCGGGCTTCCAGCCGGAGGTAGTGGCCGAGTGCCGCGATGGGGCGTGCGCTCGGGGGTCCCAGTTAAACGAATGATATCGATGACGATTTAGCGCAGAGAAGGGGGCTGCGTGTTGCTGCGAATAATTATAATTTGTAAGATCGCACGCTGATATCATCCAGACCTCTTCCTTGGCTCGCAACGCTGGGGCAGGGTGACGCCAGGTGCCGTCGTGGAACATTACTATCGCGAATTGGTGAGCTTCCTGTCCGCCCGACTCGGTAATCGCCAGTCGGCCGAAGACGTCGCCCACGATGCCTACATCCGGGTGTTGGAGCGCACGGAGGGCGAGCATATCGAGCACCCGCGCGCCTACCTCTATCGTACGGCCATGAATCTTGTGGTCGATCATCACCGTCGACATCTGGTGCGTCAGGCCGAGCCGCTGGAGGTTCTGGACAACGATGAGCGCTGGCATACTCCGGCGTTGACCCAGAGCATGCAGCTCGACCAGCGCCTGGCGCTGATGCGCCAGGCGCTGGATGAATTGAGTGGGCCTTGCCGCGACAGCTTCCTGCTGCGCAAGCTCGATGGCCTGTCGCACCAGCAGATCGCCGAGCGCCTGGGTATTTCCCGCAGCCTGGTGGAAAAGCACATCGTCAATGCCATGAAGCATTGCCGTGTGCGCATGCGCCAGTGGGAGTCCTGAGCGAGCCGCCTGCGGATGTGAAAATTCCGTGAGTGGGCGACTTGATTTCTCCCGGGATCACGACAACTATCAATAAAGACCCCCGTTCAGGCATTGCGCCCGACGTTGCCGTTGCCGGCGCAGTATGGTCATGGAGCTACCGTTACCACCCAACTGCCCAGGTCCGGACGATGCCTAACAAATCCATGCGCATCCTCATCGCCGACGAGCACCCCGGCCAGCGCCTGCAGCTGGAGAAAATGCTCAATGGGCTGGGTTATTACCGGATCGCCCCGGTGGAGAGTTTCGACGACCTGCAGCGCCTGGTGCATAGCGCACTGGAACCCTTCAACCTGTTGGTGGGTAACATAGAGCTGGCCAGTCATGCTGGGGTAGACCTGGCGCGCTTCTGCAGGGTCAGTTCGCAGATCCAGCACGCACTGCTGTACCACTCGTCACACCTGAAAGTGCCCGTCGTACCGCCGAGCGATCGCCACGCCGTCAGCATCAGCCTGCCCCAGGCGCCCGACAGCGAGGCGCTGGAGTCGTTCATGGCGATCATCGACATGCCGGTGCTGGTTGGGCAACTGCCCTTGCCGCCGGGGTTGGCGGGGGCGTCCAGTTATGCCCGGCGGCGTACCAACCTTGCGCAGACCGTGTTTTGCCGCAATCCCTGAGCGATCAGTGAATTTGCTATCCTCTGGCCTTTTGCCTCGTTGCGGAAGCTGCCATGACTGCCATCGATACCACCCGCCCGCCACGGTTCAGCCGTAGCGATCACCGGACCCTGGGACTGGCCGCGCTGGGTGGCGCCCTGGAAATCTACGATTTCATCATTTTCGTGTTCTTCGCGCTGACCCTCAGCCAGCTGTTCTTCCCGCCTGAGATGCCGGAGTGGCTGCGCCTGCTGCAGAGCTTCGGGATCTTCGTCACCGGCTACCTGGCCAGGCCGCTGGGTGGCATCCTCATGGCCCATTTCGCCGACCACCTGGGGCGCAAGCGGGTGTTCAGCCTGAGTATCCTGATGATGGCGCTGCCGTGCCTGCTGATCGGGGTGATGCCGACCTACGCCGACATCGGCTACGCCGCGCCGCTGATCCTGCTGGCCTTGCGCATCTTGCAGGGGGCGGCGGTCGGCGGCGAGGTGCCCAGCGCCTGGACCTTCGTCGCCGAACATGCGCCACCTGGACGTCGCGGCTATGCGCTGGGCTTCCTGCAGGCCGGGCTGACCTTCGGCTACCTGCTCGGGGCGCTGACCGCGACCCTGCTGGCGCAATTGTTCACGCCCCAGGAGATCCTCGACTACGCCTGGCGCTATCCCTTCCTGCTTGGCGGCGTGTTTGGCGTGATCGGTGTCTGGCTGCGTCGTTGGCTGAGTGAAACCCCGGTGTTCCTGGCCCTGCGGGCGCAGCAGGAGCAGCCGGTGGCCTTCCCCCTGCGACGGGTGCTGGGCACTCACCGACGGGCCTTGATTCCAGCCGCGCTGCTGACCTGTGTGCTGACCTCGGCGGTGGTGGTACTGGTAGTGATCACCCCGACCGTGATGCAGCAACGGTTCGGCATGACAGCCGGGCACACCTTCGCCCTGAGCAGCGTGGGCATCGTCTTCCTCAATATCGGCTGCGTGTTGGCGGGGTTGCTGGTGGACCGTATCGGCGCCTGGCGGGCGCTGATGTTCTACTGCCTGCTGCTGCCTTTGGGCATTGGCACCTTGTACGCCAGCCTGGTGGGGCAGTGGGGGCAGACCTGGGCGGCCTATGCCTTGGCTGGCCTGTCCTGTGGCGTGGTGGGGGTGGTGCCGTCGGTGATGGTTGGGCTGTTCCCGGCCGAGATCCGGGTGTCGGGCATCTCCTTCACCTACAACGTCGCGTACGCCCTGTGGGCCAGCACCACGCCGTTGGCGCTGATCGCCTTGATGCCCTGGAGCCCATGGGTGTGCGTCGGCTTTTGTCTGGTCATGGGCATGGTCGGATTGCTGACGGCGCTCTACTTCAGACGCCGTGAGCCGTTGGGGTTTGCGGCGCAGCCGATGCCGCTCATGTGTGGTGACAAATGAAGCGGTAAAGGCTGCAGGGCAGTGAGGCAGACTTCCGGGCCAGGCAATCAACAGGTCCTACAGGCAGGGTAGGGATTTTGAGCGTCTGCAGCTCTGCTCCCCTACTGCGCCTTCGAGATTGTGCACGTAATTTCGACTGATCGTTGATGGACCATTCGTTCATACAGTCAGGAGAAATATGCATGTCCAGTTTCAGCATCACTTGGATGACGCGGGCCCAGCTGCCTGCGTTTCCGCCACAGATGAGCTTTTCGGCTGCCAATCCCGCCAGCACGAAACCGGATGATCAAGCCAGAACGCCGGTGATCCGCTGGGGCCGCAGCCTGGCCTGCGTGCTGGAGTCCCGCCTGCACCCTGATCAGGCCTGGATGGTGGTCTACGGTGATGGCAAGCAACTGACCGGCGTGCACCTGCTGCATGACTTTCGCCACATCAGCCGTATCCAGTTGACCGCCAGCAGCCATGCCGTGCTCTTGACTGACAGTGCGCAACGCCAGCAGACGGTCGATTTCTCCCTATTGAAAACACTGGATGGCAGGAGTGGCGATCAGGCTCCGGGGCATGGCCTACCCAGTGAGATTTCGTTCATGCTCACCCATGGTCAGGACTTCCTGGCAGTGGACTAGAAGGCTAATCTGGCTATGACCTCCGATCTGACAGTCCTATAAACGGACGACCGGTCAATGGCACTTCAGGGCAGGTCTTGTGCTCGAGATCAGCGACCATGAAAAAGCCCCCTGGCCGCACGGCCAGGGGGCTTTTGCTTACCGCAAGGGCAGGGCGCTTACATGTTCGGGTAGTTCGGCCCGCCAGCGCCTTCAGGGGTGACCCAGGTGATGTTCTGGGCCGGGTCCTTGATGTCGCAGGTCTTGCAGTGCACGCAGTTCTGCGCGTTGATCTGGAAACGCTTGTTGCCGTCTTCCTGGGTGACCACTTCGTACACGCCGGCCGGGCAGTAGCGCTGTGCCGGCTCGTCGTACAGTGGCAGGTTGCTGGCGATCGGGATATTCGGATCGGTCAGCTTCAGGTGGCAGGGTTGCTCCTCTTCATGGTTGGTGCTGGAGAGGAATACCGAGCTGAGCTTGTCGAAGCTGAGCTTGCCGTCCGGTTTCGGGTAGTCGATCTTTTTCGAGTCGGCGGCGAGCTTGAGGCAGGCGTAGTCCGGCTTGGTGTCATGCAGGGTGAACGGCAGCTTGCCGCCGAACCAGTTCTGGTCGATGTAGTTGAACGCGCCACCGAGCAACGGGCCGAACTTGTGCAGGGCCGGGCCGAAGTTGCGGCTGGCGAACAGCTCTTCATACAGCCAGCTGGCCTTGAAGGCGCTGACATAGCCGTTGAGCTGGTCGCCGCCTTCGCTGCCGGCGATCAATGCGTCAGCCACCGCCTCGGCGGCGAGCATGCCGGATTTCATCGCGGTGTGGCTGCCCTTGATCTTGGAGAAGTTCAGGGTGCCCAGGTCGCAGCCGATCAGTGCGCCGCCATTGAAGACCATCTTCGGCAGCGAGTTCAGGCCGCCTTTGCAGATGGCACGGGCGCCGTAGCTGATGCGCTTGCCGCCTTCGAGGTACTGGGCCATCACCGGGTGGTGCTTGAGGCGCTGGAACTCGTCGAACGGCGACAGGTACGGGTTGGAGTAGGACAGGTCGACGATCAGGCCGACCACCACCTGGTTGTTCTCCAGGTGATAAAGGAAGGAGCCACCGGTGTTCTCGGCGCTGATCACGTCCAGCGGCCAGCCGGCGGTGTGCACCACCAAGCCCTGCTCATGCTTGGCCGGGTCGATTTCCCAGATTTCCTTGAGGCCGATGCCGTAGTGCTGGGCGTCGGATTCGTTGTCCAGGTCGAAGCGCTTGATCAGCTGCTTGCCGATATGGCCACGGCAGCCCTCGGCGAACAGGGTGTACTTGGCGCGCAGTTCCATGCCCGGCGTGTACAGGCCGTCCTTCGGCTGGCCTTCACGGTCGACACCCAGGTCGCCGGTGACGATGCCGCGGACCACGCCGTTCTCATCGAACAGCGCTTCCTGGGCGGCGAAGCCCGGGTAGATCTCGACGCCCAGGTTCTCGGCCTGCTGGGCCAGCCAGCGGCACAGGTTGCCCAGGGAGATGATGTAGTTGCCCTGGTTGTGCATGGTCTTGGGCACGAACAGGTCGGGAACCTTGGTCGAGCTGTCGGCACTTTTCAGCACATAGATGTCGTCGCGCTTCACTTCGGTGTTCAGCGGCGCGCCGAGGTCTTTCCAGTCGGGGAACAGTTCGTTCAGGGCGCGCGGCTCGAACACCGCGCCGGAGAGGATGTGGGCGCCGACTTCGGAGCCTTTCTCGACCACGCAGACGCTGATCTCGCTACCGGCTTCGGCGGCCTTCTGCTTCAGGCGGCAGGCGGCGGACAGACCCGCCGGGCCTGCGCCGACGATGACCACGTCGAATTCCATGTATTCGCGTTCCACAGGTTCTCTCCTACTCAAGGCTCATCGCGTTGCTTGTCTTTTATGGGTGTTCACGGTCACGTGCGGCGTGCAGAGGCTGTAGCTTCGCAGGTGATGGACTACACCGTTTTGTCTTGGCCGCGCATTATATCTACACCACTTGGCGGGTCCAATACAAACGTTTGTTTGAATTTGCCGAAGGCCCGTAGAATCGCAGGTGGGCGGCTGGAGGCTGGCCAATTTGCCGTATTGACCGGATTGGGTGTTACGGTCAAGATACGAGCGCTTTCGCGTTCGCCGTAGGCTGACCGTCGGGCGCAGGTGCACCCCTAAAGACCAGGCGTGGAGCAGGGTTTACGGGCCGAATCAGGTTTTGTAGTGGAGTCTACACGCCACGACAGAAAATGACCCGTGGGTTTTACCCGCAAGGGTCGAAACAGGACTGATCGGTCAATTGAGCTTTGTCGGCGTCGGAACGTTTTTAGAGGTGCCCTTGTACCCACGCGCATTCGCCGGGCAGTCCCCAGGCGATCTTCTTTTCACCGGAGAGTAACGAGGAATCCATGAAGGTTCTTGTAGCTGTCAAACGAGTGGTCGACTACAACGTCAAGGTTCGCGTCAAGGCGGACAACTCCGGCGTCGACCTTGCAAACGTCAAGATGTCCATGAACCCCTTCTGCGAAATCGCCGTGGAAGAAGCCGTCCGCCTGAAAGAGAAGGGCGTGGCGAGCGAAATCGTCGTCGTCTCCATCGGCCCGACCGCCGCACAGGAGCAACTGCGTACCGCCCTGGCCCTGGGCGCCGACCGCGCCATCCTGGTCGAGGCCGCTGACGAACTGAATTCCCTGGCCGTGGCCAAGGCGCTGAAAGCTGTTGTCGACAAGGAGCAGCCGCAGCTGGTCATCCTCGGCAAGCAGGCCATTGATAGCGACAACAACCAGACCGGCCAGATGCTCGCCGCGCTGACCGGCTTCGCCCAGGGCACCTTCGCCTCCAAGGTCGAAGTCGCTGGCGACAAGGTCAATGTCACCCGTGAAATCGATGGCGGCCTGCAGACCGTCGCGTTGAACCTGCCTGCCATCGTCACCACCGACCTGCGCCTGAACGAGCCGCGCTACGCGTCGCTGCCGAACATCATGAAGGCCAAGAAGAAGCCGCTGGAGACCATCACTCCAGACGCGCTGGGCGTGTCCATCGCCTCCACCAACAAGACCCTCAAGGTCGAAGCGCCTGCCGCCCGCAGCGCTGGTATCAAGGTCAAGTCGGTGGCCGAACTGGTCGAGAAGCTGAAGAACGAAGCGAAGGTAATCTAAATGACTATCCTGGTTGTCGCTGAACACGAGAACGGTGCCGTAGCCCCGGCCACCCTGAACACTGTCGCCGCTGCCGCCAAGATCGGTGGTGATATCCACGTGCTGGTCGCCGGCCAGAACGTCGGTGGCGTCGCCGAGTCCGCCGCCAAGATCGCCGGCGTAGCCAAGGTGCTGGTTGCCGATAACGCCGCCTACGCCCACGCCCTGCCGGAAAACGTCGCGCCGCTGCTGGTCGAACTGGCCAAGGGTTACAGCCACGTGCTGGCCCCGGCCACCACCAATGGCAAGAACATCCTGCCGCGCGTTGCCGCGCTGCTGGACGTCGACCAGATCTCCGAGATCATCGCCGTTGAATCCGCCGACACTTTCAAGCGTCCGATCTATGCCGGTAACGCCATTGCCACCGTGCAATCGAGCGCTGCGGTCAAGGTCATCACCGTGCGTACCACCGGCTTCGACGCCGTGGCCGCCGAAGGTGGTTCGGCCGCTGTCGAAGCCGTCGCTGCCGCCCATGACGCCGGCAAGTCGGCCTTCGTTGGCGAAGAGCTGGCCAAGTCCGACCGTCCTGAACTGACCGCCGCCAAGATCGTCGTTTCCGGCGGACGCGGCATGGGCAACGGTGACAACTTCAAGCACCTGTACGCCCTGGCCGACAAGCTCGGCGCCGCCGTCGGCGCCTCGCGCGCGGCGGTTGACGCAGGCTTCGTGCCGAACGACATGCAGGTCGGCCAGACCGGCAAGATCGTCGCGCCGCAGCTGTACATCGCCGTCGGTATCTCCGGCGCGATCCAGCACCTGGCCGGCATGAAGGACTCGAAAGTGATCGTCGCGATCAACAAGGACGAAGAGGCGCCGATCTTCCAGGTCGCCGACTACGGCCTGGTCGCCGACCTGTTCGAAGCGGTTCCGGAGCTGGAAAAGCTGGTCTGATCCGCCTGCTTCACTTATAAAGAACCCGGCCCGCCCTTGGCGGTCCGGGTTTTTTCATGGTTTTTTCAGGGGCGGGGAGAGGTTGCATGGCGTTTCGCTGGAGCAAGGGAGGGCTGGCCTGCGTGCTGGCGCTGCTGTCGACGCAGGCCTTGGCGGTGGGCAAGTGCGAGCGCCTGGTCGCCACCGGCAGCCCGGATGCGCCGCCGTACTCCTGGCAGGACCCGCAGGACCCGAAACACCTGATTGGCGCCAATGTCGACCTGCTGCGCCAGGTGGCGGCCGAGCTTGGGGTGAAGATCGAGGTGCTGCACGCAGGCAAGCGCGAGCAGGCCCTGGAGGAAGTGCGTAGCGGGCGTATGGACCTGCTGCTCGACACGCCGATGCAGGTCACCCAGCTGACCAGCCTGGACTACATCCATCCGGCCTTGCAGCTCAACGAGTACCTGGTCTGGACCCGCCACGACGCCACATTGATGTTCGAGGGCCCGGCAGACCTCGCCCAGTACCGTGGCGCGCTGTCCGAGAAGGCCCGCCTGACCCCGGCCTTCGATGCCTTCGCCAAGTCCCAGCTCAAGCTGGAGCCGGCGCAAAACCTGACGCAGGCCTTCCAGAAGCTGGTGCTCGGCCAGGTCGATTATGTATTGGCGGGGCGCTACGCGGGCATGGCCATGGCGCAGAGCCTGGGCGTGGGCAACGACCTCATCGCCCGGGGTTTGCCGGTGGACCGTCCGGGGCTGTACCTGGCGGTCTCGCACAACTCGGCGTGCAACGACAGCTGGTTGCGCGGACAACTGGCGAAAAAACTGACAGAATTGCCGGTCTCCGGGGCGAGCGAGGCTGTGCTGCAGCGCAATGTCGAGCGTTGGAAGGCGCAGATGCAGGCGTCGCAGGGTGCCCCCAAACAGTAGGAAGCGTGAGTGAGAATCCAACCCTTGATGCTCGCCCTGGCCGTGCTTGGCCTGGCCGGCTGTGCCAACGACCCGGCACCCAATGAACAGCTGCGCCTGTCGGAACAGGCGCTGGAGCAGGCCAAGGCGGTCGGCGCCAATGAGCAGGTACCGGAGTTCAAGTTGGCCGAAGACAAGCTGGCCCGGGCCAAGAGCAACATGCTCGGCGAAAGCCATCGCGATGCGCGCATGCGCGCCGAGCAGGCCGAGCTCGATGCGCGCCTGGCCGAGGCGCGGGTGCTGAACCAGAAGAGCGAGGAGCAGCTGCAGGTGATGCAGTCACGGATCAAGCGCCTGCGCAAGCAACTGGAGGCGCAGCCATGAAGCGCCTCAAGCCCATGGCGGCCTTGGCCTTGCTGGCCCTGGTCGGTTTGCAGGGTTGTGCCAGCCAGCGCAGCGAGTCGGCATTGGACGACGCCAGTGCCGCGTTCCAGAAGGTCAAGGACGATTCCGAAGTGCTGCGCAGCGCTCCTCGCGATGTGATCCGCGCCGGCGAGTCGTTGGCGCGCGCGGAGCGTCTGGCTGGCTATGTCGGCACCGGCAGCGATGTGCGTCATTACGCCTACCTGAGCCAGCGCTACAGCGAGATTGCCAGCGAGCACGCCAAGCTGGCGTTGAACCAGGAGCGTCTGGCCAAGCTTGATCTGGAGCGCCAGCGCCAACTGCAGGCGCTGCGCGAGGCCAAGTTGGCCAGCGTCCAGCAGCAGGGCAAGTTCGTCGAGGCGCAGATTGTCGCGCTGGCGTCGGAGCAGACGGATCGTGGCCTGGTGATGACTCTGGGTGACGTGCTGTTCGATACCGGCCAGGCCGACCTGAAGAATTCTGCCAGCCGTACTGTACTGAAGCTGGTGCAGTTCCTTCAGCTCAATCCACGGCGGGTGGTGCGGATCGAGGGATACACCGATAGCACTGGCGCTGCGGAAGAGAACCTCAAGCTGTCCCGTGATCGCGCCCAGTCGGTCGCCGATATGCTGGTCGATCTGGGGGTAGATGAGAAGCGTATTCAGGTCGAGGGTTATGGCGACCAGTATCCGGTGGAGGCTAATGCCTCGGAGCGGGGCAGGGCGCAGAATCGTCGGGTCGAGATCGTCTTCTCCGATGACAAGGGCAAACTCGCGCCAGCGCGTTAAAGTCTGTTTTGATTTCGTGCAAGCCCGTTCCTACAAGAAGTTATACATGACTTGTAGAAGCGGGTTTGCACGTAATAGGGTCAAGCTCGTTTCTTTATTGCCAATCGGCTAACTACCACTTCGCACTTCTTGATCTTGATCTTGATCTTGATCTTGATCTTGATCTTGATCTTGATCTTGATCTTGCTGTTGCTTCTAAGTGCGCAATAGTTCAGGCGCCACCAATTGCGACCTTAGGAGG
>NZ_NIBE01000097.1:0-27831 GCF_002205115.1 Pseudomonas sp. DrBHI1 | reverse complement strand
CGGCAACGGCAACGGCAACGGCAACGGCAACGGCAACGGCAACGGCAACGGCAACGGCAACGGCAACGGCAACGGCAACGAGCAGCACGTCTGCATCTGCGCGATCAGATAAACTGCCTTCATGTCTGATTATTCACTCCCCCAAGCCCCTCTGCATCGCCTGGACCTGCCTTGGTTATGCCACGCGAGAATCAACGCCGCGGTCCTGCGCCTGGACCTGATCGACCCACTGATCAGCGGCAACAAATGGTTCAAGCTGCGTCATCACCTGCTCCAGGCCCGCACGGCCAATGCCCCGGGCCTGATAAGCCTGGGCGGCAACCATTCCAACCATCTCCATGCCCTGGCGGCCGCCGGCAAGCGCTTCGGCTTCGCCACCGCCGGCCTGCTGCGTGGCCACCCCCAGGAAACACCGACGGTACAGGACCTGCGAGCCCTGGGCATGGAACTGCACTGGGTCGGTTTCGGCGGCTACCGCGCCCGCCATGAACCCGGCTTCTGGCAGCCCTGGCAGGCCCGGTACCCAGGCTGGCACTGCATTCCCGAAGGCGGTGGCGGCCTGGCTGGTGCCCAGGGCTGCGGGTTGATCATCGAGCAGTGCCGGGCGCAACTGGCAACGCTCGGCTGGGCCGACTACGACGTCTGGTGGCTGGCAGCGGGAACCGGCACTACCCTGGCGGGGCTGGTGCTGGAAGAGGCGGGCAGGCATGCCGTTCATGGCGCTCTCGCCGTGCCGTTGGACCACGGCGTGCCAGAGACCGTCGTGTCATTGGCGGGCGTGCAGGGCTACGAGCTGCACGACGCCAGCCGTGGCGGCTTTGCCCGTATCGACGATGCACTGCTGGCGTTCATCGCCGACACCGAACGGCAAACCGGCATGCCGCTGGAAGCGCTCTACACCGGCAAGGCCCTGCTGGCCCTGCGCGACCAGGTCGAGGCCGGGCGTTTCGCCCCCGGCACCCGCCTGGTGTTCCTGCACACCGGAGGCCTGCAGGGACGACGCGGCTATTTGTAGGGCAGCATGCGCAGCAGCGTGTTGTCGCGCCGCACATAGTGGTGATAGAGCCCAGCCAGCGCGTGCAGGCCGATCAGCCAGTAGCCCCAGCTGCCGATACGCTCGTGCCAGCCCTTGATGAACTTGCTCAGGTCCGGATCCGGAGCGACGATGGCTGGCAGCTCCAGGCCATAGAACGGGATCGGCTTGTCAGCGGCGCTGAGGATCGCCCAGCCGGCCAGCGGCAGGCCGATCATCATCAGGTACAGCAGCAGGTGCACCAGGTGCGACAGGCCTGTCTGCCAGGCCGGCGGCCTGGGTACGATTGGCGGCGTGGGGCGCGACAGGCGCAGGGCCAGACGCAGCCAGACCAGCACGAACACCGTCAGCCCAAGCATGAAGTGCAGGTCTTTCATCAGGTCGCGTTCGGCGCTGCCCTTGGGAAACAGGCCGCGCAGCTCGATGCAGGCGTAGACAGCGGCCAGCAGCACCAGCATCAGCCAGTGCAGGGCGATCGACAGCCGCGCGTAATGGGCTGCGGGGGTGGATGAATCCATGGTGAGTCCTCGTCATCAGGTTGGAAAGGGCGCTCTTGCTGGCGCCTGGCTGTCATCGTAACGGTGCGGTGTAAAAAATGTGTTGATATGGGCAGGCAAGAATGTCTCGTGCTACACGGTCATCACCCCGTAAGGTGTGGCCAGCTGTCTGCCACCAGGAACAGCCGCTCGGCTTCGTGCCAGGCACCGTCTCCAACCTCTTCAAGCCTGACCAGCAACTGCGCCGGAGCCACTTCATCCAGTCCTAGCAACCAGCTGTCGAACTGCTCGGCCGCCCAGCAACGGTCTGCTTCAACTCGCGCCGGAGCCAGCCACCCCTGCCGGGATAACGGTTGCCAGCGTCCGAGGGGGCAGTGCTCGAGGTAATCCGCCCAATCCCGCCGATGCAGCCAGCGCCCGCGCAAATGCGTCGGATGAGCACCCAAAGGCGCCTCGGCATGTCCGGGCCAGGGATAGAACAGATAACCGCCGAGCCACAGGTGCGCCTGAACTTCGGCGATACCCAGGCCAGCCAGCGCTTCGCGGCTATGCGGCTGACCGGAGATCCTCAGTTGATGACCGGCCAGGTGCGCCAGCTTGGTGCCGAGGCGGTCATGGCAGCCGGGGCCGAGCCAGTGCGCGGGGTCCTGGCCATCGTCGACGGGTGGGCCCAGGTAGAGCTTGATGGCCAGTTCCAGATGATGATCGCCGTCACGGTCGCGCAGCAACAGGTCGAGTTCACCCAGGGTGCGCCCGCCGTCGCGGATTGCCAGGTTGGCCGCCAGCAGCTCAATGCCTGGCGCCTGCTGCAGGGCGAACTGCCACAGGCTTTCGTAGTACAAGCCCAGCCGCCGGCTGTTCAGGCGTGTCAGCCAGCTCAGCAGCGGCGTGGGCGCCAGGTCGAGCGCCGCGAGCCAGTGGCCAAGACGCTGTGGATCATCGGCCCAGGCGCTGCCCTGCAGCGGGTGGCGCTGGGGGCAGCCGGCCTGGGCCAGCAGCGGTGGCGACAGCAACGCCCAGGCCAGGTCGCGCACGGCAGGGTGGCGCAGCTGGCGGGGCAGGGACTCGAGATCGGCGAAGGGCATCATCCAGCGAGCATAGCCGGTTTGCCGCTGGCCGGTCCTTTCGCCCATAATCCCGGCATTGTCACCCCCGCCGCAGAGCTTTGCAGGAGCACCATGGAGCAATTTCGCAATATCGGTATCATCGGACGCCTTGGCAGCTCACAGGTGCTCGATACCATTCGCCGACTGAAAAAATTCCTCCTCGAGCGCCACCTGCACGTGATCCTCGAGGACACCATCGCCGAAGTCCTGCCCGGCCACGGCCTGCAGACCTCCACGCGCAAGCTGCTGGGCGAGGTCTGCGACCTGGTTATCGTGGTCGGCGGCGACGGCAGCCTGCTTGGCGCTGCCCGCGCCCTGGCCCGGCACAACATCCCGGTGCTGGGCATCAACCGCGGCAACCTGGGTTTTCTCACCGACATCCGCCCCGACGAGCTGGAAGAGAAGGTCGCCGAGGTGCTCGACGGCCACTATCTGGTGGAGAACCGCTTCCTGCTGCAGGCCGAGGTGCGCCGTCACCACGAGGCCATCGGCCAAGGCGATGCGCTGAACGATGTGGTGCTGCACCCGGGCAAGTCGACGCGAATGATCGAGTTCGAGATCTACATCGACGGCCAGTTCGTCTGCAGCCAGAAGGCCGACGGCCTGATCGTCGCCACCCCGACCGGCTCAACCGCCTACGCGCTGTCGGCCGGCGGCCCGATCATGCACCCCAAGCTCGACGCCATCGTCATCGTGCCGATGTACCCGCACACCCTGTCGGGCCGGCCGATCGTGGTGGACGGCAACAGCGAACTGAAGATCGTCGTATCCAAGGACCTGCAGATTTACCCGCAGGTCTCCTGTGACGGGCAGAACCACTTCACCTGCGCCCCCGGCGACACCATCACGGTGAGCAAGAAGCCGCAGAAGCTGCGCCTGATCCATCCGCTGGACCACAACTACTACGAGGTCTGCCGCACCAAGCTCGGCTGGGGCAGCCGCCTGGGCGGCAGGGACGACTGATGCTCGATCCGGCGCGCAGTTTCGACATCATCGGTGACGTGCACGGCTGTGCGCTCACCCTCGAACGCTTGCTCGACGCGCTCGGCTACAAGCGTGTCGGCGGGGTCTGGCGACACCCTCGGCGCCAGGCGCTGTTCCTCGGCGACATCGTCGACCGTGGCCCGCGCATCCGCGAGGCGCTGCACATCGTCCACGACATGGTCGAGGCCGGCCAAGCCTTCTGCATCATGGGCAACCACGAGTACAACGCCCTGGGCTGGGTCACCCCGGCACTGCCCGGCAGTGGCAAGGCCTTCGTGCGCGAGCACACCCCGCGCCATGCCCGGCTGATCGACGAGACCCTCACCCAGTTCGCCCAGCACCCCGGCGACTGGCACGATTTCATCCAGTGGTTCTATGAACTGCCGCTGTTCGTCGACGCCGGGCGCTTCCGCCTGGTGCACGCCTGCTGGGACCCTCGGCTGATCGAGCCGCTGCGCCAGCAGTACCCCACGGGCCGCATCGACGAGCACTTCGTGCAGGCGTCTGCGGTGTCCGGCAGTTTCGCTGCCACGGTGTGCAACCGCCTGCTGCGCGGTACCGACATGCGGCTGCCGGACGGCCTGACGCTGACCGGCGGCGACGGCCTGACCCGCGCTTTCTTCCGCACCAAGTTCTGGGAGGAAGACCCGCAGACCTACGGCGACATCGTCTTCCAGCCCGACGCGCTACCCGACGAGGTGGCCCGCACGCCCCTCAGCCACAGCCAGAAGAACGCCCTGCTGCGCTACGACGAGGACGAGCCACTGCTATTCGTTGGCCACTACTGGCGCAGCGGACGTCCGGCGCCGATTCGCGCCAACCTGGCCTGCCTGGACTACAGCGCCGTGCTCTACGGCAAGCTGGCGGCCTACCGCCTGGATGATGAAACGCGCATCGACCCGCACAAGTTCGTCTGGGTTGACGTCGACCGTCCGCAGGCCAGCCAATGAACGTGATCGAAGTACTGCGCCTGCCGCTGGCGGTCGACCTGAGCGGTTTCGTCGCCTTGCTGCGCCGCCTGCAGGTGCCGCACCGGGTGGTGGAGGAGGGCGAGGAACAGGTGCTGTGGGCGCCGCCGGCCATGGCCGGGGATGTGCTCGAGTTGTACCGGCGTTTCCCGGACGGCAATGCCGATCTGCAGGCAATGCCCGAACCCGTGGAAGTCGCTCCGGCGCAGCCTTCGCTGAAGGAGCAGGTCCTGGCCTGCAAGGTCACCGCCGCGATACTGATCCTGAGCGTGGTGGTCGCCGCCGTGACCGGCCTGGGCGACAACCTCTCGACCATCGGCTGGTTCACCTTCCTGTCGTTCAAGGTGCAGGGCGACTACCTGTACTTCACCCCGTTGCTCCAGGGGCTGGCCGAAGGCCAGTTGTGGCGCCTGGTGTCGCCGATGCTGCTGCACTTCGGCGTGCTGCACCTGGCAATGAACGGCCTGTGGTATTGGGAGCTGGGCAAGCGCATCGAGCTGCGCCAGGGCCCGTGGATGCTGTTGGGCCTGACCTTGCTGTTCAGCCTGGTGTCCAACCTGGCCCAGCATTTCACCAGCGGCCCGAGCCTGTTCGGTGGCTTGTCCGGGGTGCTCTACGGCTTGCTCGGGCATGTCTGGCTGTACCAGTGGCTGGCGCCCAATCCGCAGTTCAACCTGCCCAAAGGCGTTCTGGTGATGATGCTGATCTGGCTGGTGATCTGCCTGAGCGGCGTGGTCGGGCAGCTCGGCTTCGGCCAGATCGCCAACGCCGCTCATGTCGGCGGGTTGCTCATCGGATGCCTTACAGGGCTCTTGGGTGGCGCGCTGGCCCGGCGTAAACTGTCCGCCTGACTGAGGAGACAGCATGTCCACTTTCGCGCAAATGATCGAAAACATCACCCCCGAGATCTACGAGAGCCTGAAGACGGCCGTGGAGATCGGCAAATGGTCCGACGGCCGCAAGCTGACCGCCGAACAGAAGGAACTGTCACTGCAGGCGGTGATCGCCTGGGAGATGAAGAACCTCCCCGAAGAGCAGCGTACCGGCTACATGGGCCCGCAGGAGTGCGCCTCGAAGTCGGCGCCGATCGCCAACATCCTGTTCAAGTCGGACTCGGTACATTGATCGAACTCGCTCGTGGCTCTTTGAGCAAGATGGCGGTACGCCTGGACGCACCGGTCGTTCAATACAGTTTCCGCCTGGATGACGCCGAGGTGCCGGTCAATCCGCTGATCGGCCAGTCGATCCGTCTGGAATACCTCGGGGCGATCCATTGCACCCATTGCGGCAAACGCACCAAGACCAGTTTCAGCCAGGGATACTGCTACCCGTGCATGACCAAGCTGGCCCAGTGCGATGTGTGCATCATGGCCCCGGAGAAATGCCACTACGACGCAGGCACCTGCCGCGAGCCTTCGTGGGGCGAGCAGTTCTGCATGACCGACCACGTGGTGTACCTGGCCAACTCGTCGGGCATCAAGGTCGGCATCACCCGCGCCACCCAGCTGCCCACCCGCTGGCTCGACCAGGGCGCCAGCCAGGCGCTGCCGATCATGCGCGTGGCCACCCGCCAGCAATCCGGGCTGGTCGAGGACGTGCTGCGCAGCCAGGTACCGGACCGCACCAACTGGCGCGCGCTGCTCAAGGGCGATGCCGAGGTACTCGACCTGCCGGCCATCCGCGAACAGATCTTCGACGCCTGCGCCGACGGCATTCGCGGCCTGCAGGAGCGCTTCGGGTTGCAGGCCATCCAGCCGCTGCCCGACGCCGAGGTGGTGCAGATGCGCTACCCGGTCGAGGCCTACCCGAAAAAGATCGTCAGCTTCAACCTCGACAAGGACCCGGTCGTGGAAGGCACGCTGTTGGGCATCAAGGGCCAGTACCTGATCTTCGACACCGGCGTGATCAACATTCGCAAGTACACGGCCTACCAGCTGGCCGTGCTCCAGTAAAAGGATCGTCACCATGCGTACCGAACAACCGCAAGTGATCTACCTCAAGGACTATCAGGCCCCCGAGTACCTGATCGACGAGACCCACCTGACCTTCGAACTGTTCGAGGACCACAGCCTGGTCCATGCGCAGCTGGTCATGCGCCGCAACCCCGAGCGCGGCGCCGGCCTGCCGCCACTGGTGCTCGATGGCCAGCACCTGGAACTGCTGAGCGTGCAGATGGACGACCAGGCGCTGGGCGCCAACGACTACCAGCTCGACGACGACAGCCTCACCGTGCAGCCGAAGGGCGAGCGCTTCACCCTGGACACCAGCGTGAAGATCCACCCGGAGAGCAACACCGCGCTGGAAGGCCTGTACAAGTCCGGCAAGATGTTCTGCACCCAGTGCGAGGCCGAGGGCTTTCGCAAGATCACCTACTACCTCGACCGCCCCGACGTGATGAGCACCTTCACCACCACGGTGATCGCCGAGCAGCATCGCTACCCGGTGCTGTTGTCCAACGGCAACCCGGTCGGCAGCGGCCCGGGCGAGGACGGCCGCCACTGGGCGACCTGGGAAGACCCGTTCAAGAAGCCGGCCTACCTGTTCGCGCTGGTGGCCGGTGACCTCTGGTGCAAGGAAGACACGTTCGTTCGCCAGTCAGGCCGCGACGTGACCCTGCGCATCTACGTCGAGCCGGAAAACCTCGACAAGTGCGACCACGCCATGGTCAGCCTGAAGAAGTCCATGCGCTGGGACGAGGAAGTCTACGGTCGTGAGTATGACCTGGACATCTTCATGATCGTCGCGGTCAACGACTTCAACATGGGCGCCATGGAAAACAAGGGCCTGAACATCTTCAACTCCAGCTGCGTGCTGGCCCGCGCCGAGACCGCCACCGATGCCGCCCACCAGCGGGTCGAGGGCGTGGTCGCCCACGAGTACTTCCACAACTGGTCGGGCAACCGCGTGACCTGCCGCGACTGGTTCCAGCTGTCGCTCAAGGAAGGCTTCACGGTGTACCGCGACGCCGAGTTCAGCGCCGACATGAACTCGCGCACGGTCAAGCGCATCGAGGATGTCGCCTACCTGCGCACCCACCAGTTCGCCGAGGATGCCGGCCCCATGGCCCACCCGGTGCGCCCGGCGAGCTTCATCGAGATCTCCAACTTCTACACCCTGACCGTGTACGAGAAGGGCGCCGAGGTCGTGGGCATGGTCCATACCCTGCTGGGCGCCGAGGGCTTCCGCAAGGGCAGCGACCTGTACTTCGAGCGTCACGACGGTCAGGCGGTGACCACCGACGACTTCATCAAGGCCATGGAAGACGCCAACGGCGTCGACCTGACCCAGTTCAAGCGCTGGTACAGCCAGGCCGGCACGCCGCGCCTGGAAGTCAGCGAGGCCTATGACGCCGCCGCGCAGATCTACAGCCTGACCTTCCGCCAGAGCTGCCCGCAGACCCCGGACAAGGTCGAGAAACTGCCGTTCGTGATCCCGGTGGCCCTGGGCCTGCTGGACGCCGAAGGCAACGACCTGCCGCTGCGCCTGGTGGGCGAGGCGCAGGCCGTCGGCAGCAGCCGCGTGCTGTCGGTGACCGAGGCCGAGCAGACCTTCACCTTCGAGGGGATCAAGGCCAAGCCGCTGCCGTCGCTGCTGCGCGGCTTCAGCGCGCCGGTCAAGCTGAGCTTCCCGTACGACCGTGACCAGCTGATGTTCCTCATGCAGCACGACAGCGACGGCTTCAACCGCTGGGAAGCGGGCCAGCAGCTGTCGGTACAGGTGCTGCAGGAGCTGATCGGCCAGCACCAGCGGGGCGAAGCGCTCACGCTCGACCAGCGCCTGATCACTGCATTGGGCACCGTGCTCGGCAATCAGGCGCTGGACCCGGCCATGGTCGCCGAGATGCTTTCGCTGCCGGGCGAGGCGTACCTCACCGAGATCAGCCAGGTGGCCGATGTCGATGCGATCCACGCCGCCCGCGAGTTCGCCCGCCAGCAGATCGCCGAGCAGCTGTTCGACGCCCTGTGGGCGCGCTACCAAGCCAACCGCGAGGTCTCGCGCAAGACCGCCTATGTGGCCTCGGCCGAGCATTTCGCCCGCCGCAGCCTGCAGAACATCGCCCTGTCGTACCTGATGCTGACCGCCAAGGCGCCGGTGCTCGAGGCGACCCTGGAACAGTTCGAGCACTGCGACAACATGACCGAGCGCCTCACCGCCCTGGCGGTGCTGGTCAATTCGCCGTTCGAGGCCGAGCGGGCCAAGGCGCTGGGAGCCTTCGCCGAGCACTTCAAGGACAACCCGCTGGTCATGGACCAGTGGTTCAGCGTACAGGCGGCCAGCACCCTGCCGGGTGGCCTGGCGCGGGTCCAGGCGTTGATGCAGCACCCGGCCTTCACCCTGAAGAACCCGAACAAGGTGCGCGCGCTGGTCGGTGCCTTCGCCGGTCAGAACCTGGTCAACTTCCACGCCGCCGATGGTTCGGGGTACCGCTTCCTGGCGGACCTGGTGATCGAGCTCAACGCGCTGAACCCGCAGATCGCCTCGCGTCAACTCGCCCCGCTGACCCGCTGGCGCAAGTACGACGACAAGCGCCAGGCGCTGATGAAGGGCGAGCTGGAGCGGATTCTCGCGTCCGGGGCGCTGTCCAGCGATGTGTATGAGGTGGTGAGCAAGAGCCTGGCGTAAGCCTGGTAGACATTGGGGCTGCTGCGCAGCCCATCGCGACGCAAGGCCGCTCCCACAGGGATGGCGCCAGGGCAGAACTGGCGCATATCCTGTGGGAGCGGCCTTGCGTCGCGATGGGCCGCAAGGCGGCCCCAATTGTTCTCGTGGTTAACAAAACATAACGTCCCGCTCGTTGTGTTTCGCCGAACAACCCCGATACGATGGCTCGAAGCTATTCCAGGGCTCTGGAACAGGGTTTTCGCAGTGCCTGGCAATAGATTGACCCACCACAAGAACACAACAGGGGGCAGTCATGAGAGAGCGGCCAAGGGCACGCTACAGCCTGGCGGCCAGCGCTATGCTGGCGCTGACGCTGGGGATCGGTTCCGGGCATGTCCTGGCGGCGGTGGCCGTCGAGGAATACTCGGTGGAGTCGGCCAAGGCCAGCCAGAGCCTGCTGATCGGCGCCACCCACGCCGGGCAGCGCCTGGTGGTGGTCGGTGATCGCGGCCACATCCTGTTCTCCGACGACCAGGGCAAGACCTGGACCCAGGCCCGGGTCCCCACCCGGCAACTGCTCACCGCCGTGTTCTTCCTCGACGACAAGCGCGGCTGGGCCGTCGGCCATGACGCGCAGATCCTCGCCAGCAGCGACGGCGGCGCGACCTGGAGCAAGCAGTTCGAAGACCTGTCCCGCGAAGCCCCCTTGCTCGATGTGCGTTTCCTCGACCCGCAGCACGGCTTCGCCGTGGGCGCCTACGGTGCCTTGCTGGAAACCCTCGATGGCGGCCAGCACTGGCAGGATGTCGCCGAGCGTCTGGACAACCCCGACCAGTTGCACCTCAACGCCATCACTCTGGTGAAGGACGCCGGCCTGTTCATCGTCGGCGAGCAGGGCGGCATGTTTCGCTCCAGCGACGCCGGCCAGAGCTGGACCAAGGTCCAAGGCCCCTACGAGGGCTCGCTGTTCGGCGTGATCGGCACCGCCCAGCCCAACACCCTGCTGGCCTTCGGTCTGCGCGGCAACCTGTTCCGCTCCACCGACTTCGGCGACAGCTGGCAGCCGATCGAGCTCAAGGCCGAGCGCGGCCCGCTCGAATTCGGCCTGGCAAGCGCTACGCTTCTCGAAGACGGCAGCCTGGTGCTGGTCGGCAACGGCGGCAGCGTGCTGCGCAGCCATGATGACGGGCAGACTTTCAGCGTGCGCAACCGCGCCGATCGCATCGCCCTGTCGGGCGTCAGCGGCCTGGGCGGTGGCGGTCTGCTGCTGGTCGGGCAAGGGGGCGTGCACCTGGCCTCGGCCGACGGTACCCAGGAGGCGCGTCCATGACCAGCCGGGAGAGTTTCGACATGCAGCACAAGGACAAGGCCACCCTGCTGGAACGCCTGATCTTCAACAACCGTCCCATTGTCATCGTCATCTGCGTGCTGGTGAGCATCTTCCTGTTCTGGCAGGCCACGCAGATTCGCCCGTCCACCAGCTTCGAGAAGATGATTCCGCTGCAACATCCGTTCATCGAACAGATGCTCGAGCACCGCAACGACCTGGCCAACCTCGGCAACACCGTGCGTGTGTCGGTGGAGTCGACCAAGGGTGACATCTTCGACAAGGACTATATGGAGACCCTGCGTCAGATCCATGACGAGGTGTTCTACATCCCCGGCGTCGACCGCGCCGGCCTCAAGTCGCTGTGGAGCCCCAGCGTGCGCTGGAGCGAGGTCACCGAAGAAGGCTTTTCCGGCGGCGAGGTGATTCCCAACACCTACAACGGCTCCCAGGACAGCCTCGACACGCTGCGCGACAACGTGCTCAAGTCCGGCCAGGTCGGGCGCCTGGTGGCCAACAACTTCAAGTCCAGCATCATCGACATCCCGCTGCTGGAAAGCTACCCCGACCCGCAGGACCCGGGGCGCCAGGTCAAGCTCGACTACCAGCAGTTCTCGCACCAGCTGGAAGAGAAGATCCGCGACAAGTTCCAGGCGCAGAACCCCAACGTTAAGATCCATATCGTCGGCTTCGCCAAGAAGGTCGGCGACCTGATCGACGGCCTGGTGATGGTGGCGATGTTCTTCGGCGTGGCGCTGGTGATTACCTGGGCGCTGTTGTACTGGTTCACCTGGTGCATCCGCAGCACCATCGCCGTGCTCATCACCACCCTGGTGGCGGTGGTCTGGCAGTTGGGGTTGATGCATGCGGTGGGCTTTGGCCTGGACCCGTACTCGATGCTGGTGCCGTTCCTGATCTTCGCCATCGGCATCTCGCACGGGGTGCAGAAGATCAACGGCATCGCCCTGCAGTCCAGCGACGCCGACAACGCCCTGACCGCGGCGCGGCGCACCTTCCGCCAGTTGTTCCTGCCGGGGATGATCGCCATCCTCGCCGACGCCGTGGGCTTCATCACCTTGCTGATCATCGACATCGGGGTGATCCGCGAGCTGGCCATCGGCGCCTCGATCGGCGTGGCGGTGATCGTCTTCACCAACCTGATCCTGCTGCCGGTGGCGATCAGCTACGTCGGCATCAGCCAGAAGGCCATCGCCCGCAGCAAGAAGGACGCCACCCGCGAGCACCCGTTCTGGCGCCTGTTGTCCAACTTCGCCAGTGCCAAGGTAGCGCCGGTGTCGGTGGTACTGGCGTTGCTGGCCTTCGTTGGCGGCCTCTGGTACAGCCAGAACCTGAAGATCGGCGACCTCGACCAGGGCGCGCCGGAGTTGCGCCCGGACTCGCGCTACAACCAGGACAACAGCTTCATCATCAGCAACTACTCGACCAGTTCCGACGTGCTGGTGATCATGGTCAAGACCCCGGCCGAGAGCTGCTCGATCCACTCGACCATGGCGCCGATCGACGAGTTGATGTGGACCATGGACAACACCCCGGGGGTGCAGTCGACCATCTCCCTGGTGACCGTGTCGAAACAGGTCATCAAGGGCATGAACGAGGGCAGCCTGAAATGGGAGACCCTGTCGCGTAACCCGGACATCCTCAACAACTCCATCGCCCGCGCCGACGGCCTGTACAACGCCGACTGCTCGCTGGCGCCGGTGCTGGTATTCCTCAACGACCACAAGGCCGAGACCCTGGAGCGGGTCACCGCCGCGGCCAAGGCCTTTGCCGACAGCCACAACAAGGAAGGCCTGCAGTTCCTCCTGGCGGCGGGTAACGCCGGCATCGAGGCGGCCACCAACGAGGTGATCAAGTCGGCCGAGCTGACCATCCTCATCCTGGTCTATATCTGCGTGGCGGTGATGTGCATGATCACCTTCCGCTCGTTCGCCGCGACGCTGTGCATCGTCCTGCCGCTGGTGCTGACCTCGGTGCTGGGCAACGCTTTGATGGCGTTCATGGGCATCGGCGTGAAGGTTGCCACGTTGCCAGTGGTGGCGCTGGGCGTGGGCATCGGCGTGGACTACGGCATCTACATCTACAGCCGCCTGGAGAGCTTCCTGCGTGCTGGCCTGCCGTTGCAGGAGGCCTACTACGAGACCCTGCGTTCCACCGGCAAGGCGGTGCTGTTCACCGGCCTGTGCCTGGCCATCGGCGTGTGCACCTGGATCTTCTCGGCCATCAAGTTCCAGGCCGACATGGGCCTGATGCTGACCTTCATGCTGCTGTGGAACATGTTCGGCGCCCTGTGGCTGCTGCCGGCGCTGGCGCGGTTCCTGATCAAGCCGGAGAAACTGGCGGGCAAGGAGGGTGGCTCGATCTTCGCTCACTGACCTGGGCCTGATCGCGGGGCAAGCCCGCTCCCACGACCTACATGGCGTGGGAGCGGGCTTGCCCCGCGATGCGTATAATGGCGGCCATTTTCTCAATCGGTGCCTCCATGACCACCCTCGCCACCGCCCTCGCATCCTGCGACATGCTCCTGATCGATGGCCTGCACGCCTTCGACTTCACCTTCGACGCATCCGGCCTCACCATCGAATGCATGGACGGCCGCCTGCTGCGTCGCTGGTCCTTCACCCCCGACCAGGTCGCCGCCGCCACCGGCGCGGGCGACGACTGGAGCCTGGCCAGTGACGAAGGCGAGCATCGTCTAGTCTGTATGAGTGCTTTTCGTGCCCCGGATGAAGAAGACGATGAACAGGAAATGGACCCACCTGCTGAGCGCTAGCCTCATGGCGTTTTCAGTCAACGCCCAGGCCGCCACGTTGCTGGTGGGCAGCTACACCGACAATGGCAGCGAAGGGATCTACCGCTACGACTTCGACGCCCGCACCGGTCAGATCGACGCCACGCCCCGGCAGGTGGTCAAGAGCGTCAGCCCTTCGTGGCTGGTGCTGTCCGCCGACCGGCGCCAGTTGTTCGCGGTCAATGAAACACCCAAGGGTCAGGTCAGCGGTTTCTCGCTGGGCAAGCAGGGTGAGATCAAGCTGCTGAACCAGGTGCCCAGCCAGGGCGACGAGCCGACCCACGCCAGCCTCAGCCACGACCAGCGCTACCTGTTCGTCGCCAACTACGCCGTAGCCCCCGACCCCGGTGGCAGCCTGGTGGTGATCCCGGTGGCCCGGGACGGCAAGCTCAAGCCGGTGGTGCAGCAGGCCCGGCATGCGCCGAGCCAGGTCAATCCCGAGCGCCAGGCCGGTGCCCATGTGCATTCGCTGGTGCTGTCGCCCGATGGCCGCCACCTGTACGCCAGCGATCTGGGCGCCGACAAGGTGTTCATCTACCGCTATGACGGCGCCAGCCCCGAGCATCCGCTGAGCCCGGCGATCCCGCCCTCGGTGACACTGCCACCAGGTAGCGGCCCACGTCACCTGCTGTTCGACGCAAAGGGCCGGCATGCCTACCTGACCCTGGAGATGAGCGCCGAGGTGGTGGTGTTCGATGTGCAGGACGGCGCGCTGACCGAGCGCCAGCGCCTGCCGCTGACCGAAAGCAAGGACTTCGCGGCGAAGGCCGCGGGCGGCCTGCACCTGTCGGCCGATGGGCGTTTCCTCTATGTCAGCAATCGTGGCACGGCCAACGAGATCGTGGTGTATGCCGTGGGCAAGGACGATGGCCGGCTCACCCTGCTGCAGCGCCGTTCGGTGGAAGGCGACCATCCCCGGGAGTTTGCCCTCGACCCGGATGGCAACTACCTGCTGGTGGCGAACCAGAAGAGCAACCAGATCGTGGTCATGCGCCGCGACCCGCGCAGCGGCAAGTTGGGGGATACGGTGCAGAAACTGCCCCAGCAGGCGCCTTCGGACCTCAAGTTTCTGGAGTGATCATCCTCCGCCGGGTTGTCTCGCCCCCTGTGGGAGCGGCCTTGCGTCGCGAATGGGCTGCGTAACAGCCCCAGAGTTTCAGCGTTGACGCAAGAATCGCCGGGGCCGCTGTGCGGCCCTTTCGCGACGCAAGGCCGCTCCCACAGGGGGGGCTTCCAATTATCGATAGGCGTGATAATCGCTACTGCTGCAATGAATTTCAGTGGTCGAGTCCATCGGCGTAAGTTTTGACCCAAGGCCCCCGAGGGGCCAACGTCAACCACCGAAGTCGAGGTCAGCCCACATGAACTTCAATCTCTTCCCGGTCATCGCCGCTTCCGCCATCTCCGCCACCGTCGTACTGCCGGCCCACGCCCAGCTGGAGCAAAGCGCCAAGGCGTCCAACACTCACAGCTACACCCAGAAATACCTGCAGCAGAGCGCGCATTTCCACGCCGCCCTGAGCAAGCATGCCAATTGAGTGTGTAAAGCCATTGGTAATAGCACAACGCCATGTGATTTAATTTGACGCTAAATTTTTGACTCGCCAAAGGGGCAGAGCATGATGTGGCGTATCACGGCGGTAGTGCTGTTGTTGATGTCCGCGCCGATCCTGGCGCTTTGAGCGACACGCTGTCTCACTTGGCCATCACGGCCTTGAACAGCGGCGATGCCAGCCAGCCCTGCAACCAGCTGCGCAACCGCGGATAAGCCGCCTCGGTGAACCATTCGGGTTCGACCCCGGCAAACTGGCGCATCAGGGGCAGCAAGGCGGCGTCGGCCAGGCTTGGGTGAGCGGCCAGCAGATAGGGTCTGCCTTCGAGCAGACGTTCCAGCTCGGCCAGCCAAGGCTCGGCCTGGGCGCGGTAGTGCGCCCGGGTGTGCTCGGGGTAGCGCTCGGCGTACTTGTACAAGTTCACTTGCGCCTTGAAGGTGCCATCGTTGCGCGCGATCAGCGTTTCGGCCTGCCGCGCGGCGGCGGGGTCTGCCTGCAGGCGCCAGTCCTCGGGGTCATGTCGGGCCAGCGCCCAGCGCATGATGTCCAGGCTTTCCTCCAGCACCGCATCCCCGGTATCGAGCACCGGCACCGTGCCCTTGGGCGACAGTGCCAGCAGCTCGGCCGGCTTTTCCTTCATCTTCACCTCGTGGACCTGTACGTCGCAGCCGGCGTAGCGCAGGGCCAGGCGCGCGCGCATGGCCCAGGGGCAGCGGCGGAACGAGTAGAGGATCACCCGCACACCTGCACGTCGCTCAGGCCATTGCCCTGGCGGCGCACCTGGATCTGCACCGGAATGCGCTCGTGCATCTCCTGCACGTGGGAGATCACCGCCACCTTGCGCCCCTGGGCCTGCAGGCCGTCGAGGGCGTCCATGGCCAGTTGCAGCGACTCGGGGTCGAGGCTGCCGAAGCCTTCGTCGATGAACAGCGATTCGATACGCAGGGTGCTCGACGCCATGGATGCCAGGCCCAGGGCCAGGGCCAGCGACACCAGGAAGGTCTCGCCGCCCGACAGCGAATGCACCGAACGCAGCTCGTCGCCCATCTCGGTGTCCAGCACCAGCAGGCCCAGGGCGCTGCCGCCGCGCTTGAGGCGATATCGCCGGGCCAGCTGGCGCAACTGGCTGTTGGCGTGGTGCAGCAGCAGGTCGAGGTTGTAGCCCTGGGCGATCTTGCGGAACACATCGCCCGAGGCCGAGCCGATCAATGCATTCAGGCGTGCCCAACGTTGCCATTGCTGGTAGGCCTGGTCGATCTGTTCGGCCAGGGCCTGGCTGGCCTGTTGCCGGCGCTGGTCCTCGGCTTGTTGGGCGCGCAGCTCAGCGCATTGCTGCTCCTGGGCTGACAGCTGCACGGCCAGCTCGGCGAGGGCGGTTTCCAGCGCTTCGACGGACAGTTCGCCGTGGGCCTGTGCGGTGTGTTGCTGCAGCTGCTGCTCACGCTCCCCTAGCAACACGCGGCCTTGCTCGACAGCTTTTTCCGCGGCCTGCAGGCGTTGGCGCAGCTCGCCCACCTGGCTGTCGTCGATGGCCAGCAGGCGGTCGAGGCCGGCGTCGTCCAGTTCCGGGTGTTCGCTGCGCCACTGGGCGATTTCGCCCTGCAGCTGCTGGTGCTCCTGCTCCAGTGCCTGTTGGCGTTGCTGGTTGGCCTTGAGTTCGCCGGCCAGTTGCACACCTTGGGTGTGCAGCGCCTGCAGTTGCCGGGCGCTGTCTGCCTCGGCGGCGCGGGCCTGCTCCAGCTGGGTGTCCATGTGCTGCTGCCAGGCTTCGGCGCTGGGCTGATCGCCGAGCAGTTCGCCCAGGGTGGCCTGGGCCTGGCGGCGTTGTTCGTCCAGCACGGCAAGCTTCTGTTGCAGCTGTTGCTGGCTGTGCAGGCGCGCCTGTTGCTGATCGCGCTGTTTGTCCAGCTGGACCTGGCGAGCCTGCTGTTCTTCCAGCTCGTCCTTGCGCAGGTCGAGTTGCTGACGGCGTTGGGCAATCTGCTGGTCGAGGCCGAGGAACGCATTGGCCGGGTCGTCGCGCAGGGCCTGGAGAATGTCCGGGGGCAGCACGTTTTCGAGACTTTCGAGGGCCTGCGCGAGTTGCTGCTCGTCGGCGGCCAGGGCCTGGTGCTGCTGGTCAAGGTGGCGCTGGGCCTGTTGCTGTGCTTCGCCTGCGGCCTGCAATTGCTGGGTGAGGCGCGCGGCGTCCTTTTGCAGGGCGAGCAGGGCGCCCTGGCGTTTCTCGTCGCGGTCGATCTCGTCGCCGAGGCGGCGCAACTGGCCGTCGAGCCACTTGCCCCGGCCGCTGTCGTCCTGCGGCGCCAGCGCTGGCCACAAGGCATGGGCCTGGACCTGCTCGAGGACGGGCTGCAGCTGCTCGCCCAACTGCTGCTGTTGCTGCTGGTAATCCTTGAGCTGGGCGTTGACCACGCCCAGCTGGGTGCGCAGCTCCACCAACCGGGTATTGAGCTGTTCGACCTGCTGCTGCGCCGCCGCTTCCTCGGCCTGGTCGTGGCGCCCGAGGCTGTGCAGCAACGCTTCGGGCTGATGGAACGGATGCTCGGCGCTGCCGCACACCGGGCAGGGCTCGCCATCGCGCAGCTGGGCGCGCAGTTCCTCGACGCTGGTGTTGCGGGCCAGGCGCTGGCGCTCGAGCAACTGGCGGGTCAGGGTCAGCGCCTGCTCGGCGGCCTCCAGTTCGGCCTTGGCCGCCGTGCCTTCACCGATCAGTTGCTGGCGTTGCTGCATGGCCAATTGTTGGCGCTCGCGCAGCGCATCGAGGCCGTTGCGCAGTTCCATTTCGCGGCCATGCAGGCGCGACAGCTCCTCGACCGCGCGTTGCTGCTTACGGTTGTCCTGGAGCATGGCGCCGAGCAGGTCGATCTGCTCGGCCAGCGCCTGGGGTTCGGCCCCGGCCTCGCGGAACAGCAACTCGAAATGCTCGCGCTGGGCTTGCAGTTGGGCGTTGGCCTGACTGGCTTGGGCCTGCAGGCCGGGCAGCTCTTCGCGGCCCTTGGCCAGGCGGCCGCCGATCAGCATCACCTGTTTGAGCTGCGGCAGGTAGGCTTGCCAGGCGTCGGCCAGGCTGCCGAGTGCTTCGCTTTCGGCCAGGGCGCTGTCGATCCGAGCCAGTTGTTGCAGGCTGCGCTGCTGGCTGTCCTCCAGCTGCAGCAGTTGCTGCTGGGCTGTACCGACTTCCTGTTCGACCCGGGTGCAGGCTTCACGTTGCTCGGCAAGCTCCTTGTCCAGGCGCGCCAGGTCGCCCTGGGCAGCAAAGGCCTGGCGCAGGCGCGGGGCGTTTTCGCCGTGCAGGGCCTGGTGCTCGATCAGGTGCTGGCGGGCCGTTTCCAGGGCCAGCTGCAGCGTGTCGGTGTGTTGCTGCAGTTCGGTGTGCTGGCGCTGTTGCTGGTCGATATCGGCCAGTACCGGGGCCAGTTGCGCGGCCAGGTGCTGCTGACGGTGGAACTGGTGGCGCTGGGGCGCCAGGCGTTCCAGGCGTTGCAGGTCGACGCGCTGTTCGGCCAGTTGTTGCCACTCGTGTTCCGCGTTTTGCAGGGCCGTGCCGGCTTCACTGTGCAGCGCCTGCAGGCGCTGCTGTTCGGCAAACCAGGTGCGCTGCTGTTCCAGCTGGCGCTGGCGCGCCTGTTCGGCCTTGAGCTGCTGCTGGGCCTGTTCCAGTGCCTGGTCGAGGGTGGCGCGGGCTTCGGCTTCCATTGGCAGCAGGTGCTCGGCCTGCTTCTTCAGGTCGTTGTGAACCTCGCCGGTTTCCCGCGCCTTGCTGAAGGCGCGTTGGCCCAGGCGGGTGTAGATTGCGGTGTTGGTGAGTTTTTCCAGCAGTTCGCTGCGCTCACGGTCGTCGGCCTTGAGGAAGGCACCGAATTCGCTCTGGGCCAGCATCACCGCGCGGGTGAACTGCTCGAAGTTCAGGCCCAGGCGCGCCTCGACCAGTTGCTTGTATTCGTTCTTGCCGCTGCCCAGCAGTTGCTCGCTGTCCAGGTCGTAGAGGCTCTGGCGGCTGTTCTGCAGTTTGCCGGTGGCCTTTTCGCGAGCGCGGTTGGCTTCCCAGCGGGCGCGGTAGCGGCCGCCGTCGATGCCGACGAAATCGACCTCGGCGAAGCCGCTGCCAGTGCCGCGACGCAGCAGGTTGCGCGGATCCGAGGTGGGGATCTCGCCATCGGCGTCCGGGACCTTGGCTTCCCGGGCGATGTCGTTCAAGCGCGGCACGCTGCCGAACAGCGCCAGGCACAGGGCGTCGAGCAGGGTGCTCTTGCCGGCGCCGGTGGGGCCGGTGATGGCGAACAGGCCGGCGCTGGCCAGGGGCTCGGCGGTGAAGTCGATATCGATCGGGCCGGCCAGCGAGGCCAGGTTCTTCAGGCGGATGGCGAGGATATTCATGCCTGCTCCTCCTCTTGCAGGACGTCCTGCAGCAATTCGGCGAAATCGGCCAGGGCCTGGTCGTCGGCGGGGTTGCCATAGGCCTGCTCCCAGGCACGGCCGAACAGGTCCTGCGGGGTCATCTGGGCCAGCTCGACGAAGGCGTGCTCGTCGTCCTCGGCGCGGCCGCTGCCGGCGTATTCGGCGCTGATGCGCACCAGGCGCACGGCCTTGCCCTGCAGGGCGCCTTCGATCTGCTGGCGCAGGTCGGGCTGCGGCTCGTCCAGGCGCACCCGCACTTCCAGCCAGGGCTGGCGGTTGGGGTCTTCGAGCAGGTCGATCACCGGCAGTTGCCCGAGCTGTTCGAGCAATTCGCCCAGCGGCGCCGGCCCGACCCGTTGCAGGGCCACCGCGCGGGGCACCGGACGCGGCTCGACACTGACCAGCTCGGCGCCGTCCAGCTCCACCTCCAGGACCTGGTGCGGGTAGTTGATCTCGGCGAACGACAACGGGATCGGCGCGCCGCTGTAGCGGATACGGTTTTCGCGGTTGACCTTCTGCGGCTTGTGCAGGTGGCCGAGGGCGACATAGCTGATGGCCTTGTCGAACAGCCTGGCCGGCAAGGCCTCGGCGTTGCCGATGATCAGGCTGCGCTCGGAGTCTTCCGAGATGCTGCCGCCGGCCATGTGCGCGTGGCTGATGGCGACCAGTGCCTGGTCTTTCTTGCGCTTCTTCTGCGCCGCGGCGATCAGTTGCTCATGGACCTGGTTGATGCCCTGCAGGTAGTCGTCCCCCAGCGCGGGGCCGGTGACTTCGGCGGGGCGCAGGAAGGGCAGGGCCAGGCACCAGGCGCCGACCTTGCCCCGGGCGTTGGTCAACGGGATCAGCAGTCGTTCGGTGTCCAGCTGGCCCTCGTCTAGCCAGTGCACCCGGCCCAGGGCGTGGGTGCGCAGGCGGCGCATCAGTGGCGCCGGCAGCTCGATGCGCGAGCCGGAGTCGTGGTTGCCAGCGATCATCACGATATCCAGCTTGGGCTGTTGCTCGTGGGCCTGGACAATGAAGTCGTAGAGACGCTCCTGGGCTTTGACCGGCGGGTTGACCGTGTCGAAGATGTCGCCGGCGATCAGCAGCGCGTCGGGTTGGCGCAGGCGCAGCTGGCCGAGCAGCCAGTCAATGAAACAGGCGTGTTCGAAATCGCGTTCCTGGCCATGCAGGCTCTGGCCCAGGTGCCAGTCGGAGGTGTGAAACAGACGCATGGAAGATCCGTTGGGTGAGCGGCAGGGGGCGTTTGGATTAGGGCGCTATGGTAACTCATCGCGGGGCCGTGGGAGCGGGCTTGCCCCGCGATGAGGCTACTTGGGATACAGCGGCGGCAAGCTGCCGGCTTCGCCCGACGGCGCCAGCACCTGCTCGGCCGGCGGAATCGCGCCAATCGCGCGCCACAGCTCGTCGCCGTGCCAGTATTGCCCGCTCTCGCTGTACAACGCGCCATTCAACCCATCCAGCGCATCGGACAACGGCACGAAGCGCGCCGCCATCTCGGCCAGGGTTTCCGGCTGCTGCCGGGCCCAGGCGTCCAGCGCCTGGCGGGTGGCCTGCGGGTCGTTGGCCTGGCAGGCGCGCTTGAGGTCATCGAGCAGCGTGCGCGGGCTCGGGCCGGTCTGTGCCGCGCGCAGCACCGCCGGTTGCGAGCGGGCCCGCCACCACAGGGTGAAGCCGAGCAGGGTGGTCAGGGCCAGGACCAGCGTGGCCAGTTGCCAGGGCCAGAGCGGGCCGGGGCTCAGGTTGCCGTCGCCGGCCGGGGTGTCGGCGCTCAGCGCCGGGTTGTCCTGCACGTTCAGGGTGCGGGCCGGCAGGCTGCTGTGCTCCAGATGGTCTTCGCGGGTGTTCCACCAGGTCACCTCCAGCGCCGGCAAGGCCAGCTCGCCAGCGTGGGTCGGCACCAGCGCCTCGCGCTCTTCGCGGTTGGCGACCATGCCGCGCTCGCCGATCTCGTTGCGCAGCAGCGGTTGGTCGGGGTAGCGGCGCAGACCGGCGGCTTCGGTGGCCGGCAGTGGCGGCAACTGGGTGCTCGACAGGCCCTCGGCGCGCACGGTGATGTTGCGCGTGAGCGAGTCGCCGATCTGCGTCGGCTGGCGCTCCGGGTCGGGGTTCCAGTGTTCTTCCAGGGTCAGGTTGCGGGCCGGCAGCCAAGGGCGGTCGGCCGGGTAGCTGGCCGGGATCGGCTTGACCGTCAGACGCAGCGGCAGCGAGCTGACCTGCACCTGGCGGCCGACCCGCGGCGTGCCGGCCGGTTGTTCGCCATTGTCGGCGGCGGTGGCGGTGAAGCGCAGCGGCGGCACTTCAAGGCTGCCGCTCTGTTGCGGATAGATCGCATAACGGGTCTCGATCACCCCGTGACGCACGCCGTTGATGTCCTTCTCGTAGGTGCGCGACTCGCCCAGCGGGTCGACCTTGGCGTTTTCCAGCTGCAGCGGGCTGAGGCTGCTGTCGTCGTACAGCGCCACCGAATGGTAGATGCGCAGGGTCAGCACGGCCTGGGCCTGGACATAGACCTCGCTGCTGTCCAGGGTGGCCTCGACGAACACCTGCGCAGCCGCGTCCGGGCGCTGGCTGTCGGCCTGCTGCACCTGCAGTTCGATGGCCTGGCTGCGCGATTGGCCCAACTGCAGCTCGGGAATGCGCAGGCTGCCGCTGCGCCGGGGCAGCAGGGTGATGATCCAGCGGGTGCTGGCGCGGGTTTCGCCGTCCAGGGTATGCAAGCTGTTGAGCTGGCGCGTACCGCGCACCTCGAAGTCGGGCTCGAGGGAGCGCAGGTCGGGCTTGCCGAACTGGGTGACGTCCTGGCTCTCGAGGGTGAGTTCCAGGGTTTCGCCGGCTTCCAGGCGCGTGCGGTCGACGCTGGCCTGCAGGATCGGTTCGGCCTGGGCCGCGAGGCTCCACAGCAGGCCTAGGAGAAAGACGCCGAGGCGACTCATCGTGGGGTTTCCTGATGCAATTGCTGTTCGTACCAGAATTTGCGCCGCAGCAGTTCCGCCGGGTTGTCGGGGATCTCCCGCAGCCATTGCTCCAGGGCCTGGCGCTGTTCGGCGTCGAGGCTGGTGGAGAGCGGCCGCTGGGGCGGCTGGGTGAGGCTGTCGTCATCGCCGCCGGCAGCGCCGGGCGGGGCCTGGGTGTTGCCCTGGCTGTCGCCGTTCTGCTGGCCCTGGGCCTGTTCGTCGCTGCCGGGCGTGCCCTGGGCCTGGCTGCTGGTCGAGCTGCTGTTGCCTTCGGTTTCGCTGCCGGGTGTGCCTTGGGCATCGGCGTTGTTTGGTTGGGTCTCGGCGCTGGCCTGGCGTTGTTGCAACAGTTGCTGGACCAGGGCCTGGTTGTCCAGTGCGGCCTTCAGGTCGGGTTGGCGTTCCAGGGCCTGTTCATAGGCGTCCAGCGCCGCCTCCAGTTCCCCGGCGCGGGCCAGGGCATTACCCCGATTGTAGTGGGCGGCCGCTGTGCCGGCCTGGGCGAAGGCGGCGGCGGCGCCTTCGAAATCGCCGGCCTGGTACAGGGCCATGCCGCGCCACTGGCTGTCCTCGAAGTGGCGGGCCGCCTGGGCCGGGCGTTGCCGCTCCAGCAGGCGCTGGCCCTGCTGGTCGGGGCGCAGCCACAGGTCATTGAATTCGAAGGCCTGGCTCGGTTGCGGCAAGGCCAGCAGCAGCGGCAGGCAGAACAACCAGCCGCGCCGGCCAGCGCAGGCGGCTAGCAGCAGCAGGGGCAACAGCAGCCAGTAGCCCTGGTCGGCCCAGCTGTCCAGTTGCAGGGTCTGGCCATCGTTGTGCAACAGTCGCGGGTTGTCGAACAAGCCCAGGCCGCGCAGGTCGAGGTCGTCGATGCGGGCATGGCGGTAGCGCCCGCCGGTCGAGCCGATGAAGCTTTTCAGCGAGGCGCTGTCCAGGCGTGGCAGGAGAATGCCGCCCTGGTCGTCCTTCAGGTACTCGCCGTTGGCCTGGCGTACCGGTGCACCCTCGGCGCTGCCGACGCCCAGCATCAGCAGGTTTGGGCCCTGGCGCCCGAGGGCCTGTCGAATGCCTTCGCGCTCCGGTTCACTCAGCGACGAGCCGATCAGTAGCAGGCGGCCCTGGCCCAGGCCGCTCTGGGCGAGCAGGGCCAGGCCCTTGTGCACGGCGAGGTCGGCACGCTGGCCGGGCTGCGGCATGATCGACGGGTCGACGGCCTCAAGCAGGTTGCGCGTGGTGCCCAGGTCATCGGATAGCGGCACCAGGGTGTGGGCGGAGCCTGCGTAGACGATCAGCGCGGTCTGGCTGTCGCGACGGTGCTCAAGCAGGTCGAGGATCTTGCGCCGGGCCTGTTCCAGGCGGTTCGGCGTGCTGTCCTCGGCGAGCATCTGCGGCGTCAGTTCGAGCAGGATCACCAGCGGGTCGGCCGGGCGTTGGCGGGTTTCTTCCAGGCGCTGCCAACTCGGCCCGAGCAGGGCCAGGACGATCAGCAGCCAGGCCAGGCCCAGGGCGATCCAAGGCAGCTTGCTGGTGCTGCCGCTGCCGCCGCCAAGCAAGACCGCGTGGAACGGCTGCGGCAGGATCAACTGCCAGCGCCCGGCGCGCTTGCGCCGATGCCAGAGCTTGAACAGCAGCCAGCCGAGCAGGGGCAGCACCAGCAGCCAGAGCGGGCGCAGCCATTGGGGCCAGAGTTCGATCATCGCCGCCTCCTCAGGCGCAGGCGCTTGAGGCGCTGGCGCCATTCCGGGTGGGGCTGCAGGAAGCGTGGCTTGCGCAGCAGGCGTTGCAGCAGGTTGTCCGGCCACTGCACGGCCACCACCAGCAGCACGCTGAGCAGCAGCGCCAGGGCCAGCGGCCAGGCGTACAGCGCGTGAGCGGTGCGCGCCTGAGTCGGCTGCTGGGCCACCGGTTCCAGTTGGTCAAGGGTGTCGCCGATGGCGTTCAGCTCGGCGCCGTCGTGGGCGCGGAAGTAGCTGCCGTGGGTAATTTCGGCGATTTCCTTGAGCGAGGCTTCGTCCAGGTCCAGGCTCGGGTTCAGCCCGAGCAGGCCCGGCGTGCCGCTGGCCTCAGGGTTGGCACCGATGCCGATGGTGTAGATGCGCACGCCTTCCTGGGCGGCCAGGCGGGCGGCGGTCAGTGGGTGGATCTGCCCGCCGTTGTTGGCGCCATCGGTGATCAGGATCAGCACCCGACTTTGCGCCGGGCGCTGGCGCAGACGCTTGACCGCCAGGCCGATGGCGTCGCCGATGGCGGTGTTCTTGCCGGCGATGCCGATCTGCGCCTCGTCGAGGAAGGTGCGCACGGTACGCCGGTCGAAGGTCAGCGGGGCCTGCAGGTAGGCCTGGCTGCCGAATAGGATCAGGCCGACGCGGTCGCCCTGGCGGTCCTGGAGGAAGTCGCCCATCAGCGCCTTGACCAGGTCCAGACGGCTGATCTCGTCGTCCTTCCACTGCATGTCGGGGAAGTCCATGGAGCCCGACACATCCACTGCCACCAGCAGGTCGCGGCCACTGGCCGACACCGGCAGCGGATCGCCCAGCCACTGTGGGCGGGCGGCGGCCAGCAACAGCAGTAGCCAGATCAGGATGAACGGCGCCTGCTGGCGCCAGGTTGGCAGGTTCAGCCGCGCGCGGCGCCCGGCCAGGCCTTCGAGTTCGTCGAGAAAGCCCACCTTGAGCACCGGCTCGCCGCTGTCGGCGGCAGGCAGCGCCAAGCGCGCCAGCCAGGGCAGCGGCAACAGCAGGAAGATCCACGGCCAGGCCAGTTCAAACATGCTTGCGGATCCAGGTTTCGACCGCCTGGGTGAGCCCGGCGATGGCCTTGTCGTCGAGCTTGCACTCGGGCTTGTAGGCGCCTTCGACCAGTACCATCCAACGGGTCAGGCCGGCGGCCGGGCAGCGGTTGTCGAGAAACGCCAGCCACTGCCGGCCATTGAGGGTGTGGCTGTTGGCGCCGGGATAGTGGTTGCGGCACAGGCGCTTGAGCAGGGCGTTGATCTGCTGCAGCCAGGCGCCGGCCGGCGCGCCGTCATAGGGGCGTGGCAGGCGCGCCAGCTCGGCCAGGGCCTCGACACGAATCGGGTCCAGCGGCAGTTCGGCGCGCACCACCTTGCGCTTGCCTGGGCGCCAGTGGCGCAGGCGCCACAGGCCCCAGCCGAGCAATGGCAGCAAGGCGAGCAACAGCCACCAGCCTGGGGCCGGTGGCCACAGACCGATGGCCGGCGGTGCGATGAGCGGTTGCAACTGATCCAGGGGGGTCATTTGGCGCTCCCGGGACGCTGCGCGTTCAGGTATTCGCGCAATTGCTCGATCATCTCACTCTGGGTGCTCAGCGGCATCAGCACCACCCGCAGCTTCTGCGCCAGCAGTTCCCAGCGCTCGATGCGCGCCTCGGCCTGCTGGCGGTAGGCCTGGCGCAGGTTGGCATCCAGCGTGTCGAGTTCCAGTTGCGCGCCGCGTTGGGCGAAACGCAGCAGGCCGGCGGCGGGCAGGGCATGGTCGAGCGGGTCGCTGACCGGCATCAGCAGCACGTCGCAGTGACGCGACAGCATCGCCAGGTGCTGCTCGACGCTGGCGCTCAGGGCACGCTCGTCACAGATGACGATGGCCAGGCTGCCCGGGCGCAGCACCTCACGTGCCCGGCGCAGGGCCAGGCCCAGGCTGTCGGGCTGTGGCACGGCCTCGGTGTGCAGGGCCTGGTTGACCTTGGCCAGGCGGTTGAGCAGTTGCAGCAGGCTCTGCTTGCTGCGCCTCGGCTTGATCTCGTGGGGCTCGCTGTCGCCGAACACCAGCCCGCCGATACGGTCGTTGTGGCCCAGCGCCGCCCAGCCGAACAGGGCCGCGGCCTGGGCCGCCAGCACTGACTTGAACATCAGCCCGGAGCCGAAGAACAGCCGCTGGCTCTGCTCGACCATGATGAAGATCGGCCGCTCGCGCTCTTCGTGAAAAAGCTTGGTGTGCGGCTCCTGGGTGCGCGCGGTGACGCGCCAGTCGATGTTGCGCACATCGTCACCGGCCTGGTAGACCCGCACCTGGTCGAAGTCCACGCCGCGGCCACGCAGCTTGGAGTGGTGCAGGCCCACCAGCGGGCTGCGCTGGCCGGGCCGGGAGAACAGCTGGATCTCACGCACGCGGTGGCGCATGTCGATCAGGTCGGCCAGGCCGATGCGGATGCCGGGTTCGGCCAACTGCGAGGTGGGCATGGGGTCAGGCGACGGCGACGACGTCGAGGATGCGCTGGACCACGCGGTCTTGGTCGACCCCGGCCGCCTCGGCCTCGAACGAGAGGATGATGCGGTGGCGCAGCACGTCGAACAGCACTGCCTGGATATCCTCGGGGCTGACGAAGTCGCGCCCGGCCAGCCAGGCGTGGGCGCGTGCGCAACGGTCCAGGGCGATTGAGCCGCGGGGGCTGGCGCCGTAGGCGATCCAGTCGGCCAGCTCACTGTCGAACTTGGCCGGGGTGCGGGTGGCCATGACCAGCTGCACCAGATATTCCTCCACGGCATCTGCCATGTACAGGCCGAGGATTTCCTTGCGGGCGGCGAAGATGGCCTGCTGGCTAACCCGGCGCTCGGGCTTCACCTCGCCACCCAGTGCCTCGCCCCGGGCTTGCAGGAGGATGCGTCGCTCCACCGCGGCGTCTGGGAAGCCGATTTTGACATGCATGAGGAAGCGGTCGAGCTGGGCCTCGGGCAGCGGGTAGGTGCCTTCCTGCTCGATCGGGTTCTGCGTGGCCATCACCAGGAACAGCGGCGACAACTCGTAGGTGCTGCGTCCAACGCTGACCTGGCGCTCGGCCATGGCTTCGAGCAGCGCCGATTGAACCTTTGCAGGGGCGCGGTTGATTTCGTCGGCCAGCACCAGGTTGTGGAAGATCGGTCCTTGCTGGAACACGAAGCTGCCGGTTTCCGGGCGGTAGATCTCGGTACCGGTGATGTCGGCGGGCAGCAGGTCGGGGGTGAACTGGATGCGATGGAATTGCGCCTCGATGCCCTCGGCGAGCTCCTTGATAGCCTTGGTCTTGGCCAGGCCCGGGGCGCCTTCGACCAGCATGTGGCCGTCGGCCAGGAGCACGATCAGCAGGCGCTCGACCAGTTTTTCCTGGCCGAGGATCTGGGAGGAGAGAAAGGTGCGCAGCGCGATCAGCGCTTCACGGTGTTCCATCGTTGGCGGTTCCTGGGGATGGGCCCTGGCGCGCTGAGGGCGCTTGCCGGGCGAGGGGGGATACTTTAATCCATCCGGGGGGGTGGCGACCAATGGCGGTTTGCAAAAATCGTGTAAAGGATAGAGGTGAGGCAGTGGGAACCTATCGTGGCAGGGAAGTCTGTTACAGGTGTTGGATGGGGTTGCTGGGTGTGCGCTTCGTTGTCTGTTGACGGTGGTCGCTTTGAGGGGTAGTCATTACACGTAACGCGGCGCCTACTCTCACCCACAGATGTTTTCCTGCTCTGCAGGTGATTCATATTTCTTGATCTTGATCTTGCTTCTAAGTGCGCAATAGTTCAGGCGCCACCAATTGCGACTTCAGGAGGCCGAGCGGAGTTCTTGCGGAGGGAGGTGACGGGCATGGATGCCCGTCAAGCGCTGCGCCCCAGGATGGGG
>NZ_NIBE01000096.1:3301-4238 GCF_002205115.1 Pseudomonas sp. DrBHI1 | reverse complement strand
GTGGCCGTTGACCGGCAGACCCTGGGCGTTGGTCAGGGTCACGGTGTAGGTGATCTGGCCGCCTTCGGTGACGGTGGTCTTGTCGGCGGTCAGGGTGGCGACCACTTCGCTGACAGTGTCGGTGATCTGTACCGAGGCGTTGCCGCCCAGCTCGAGGTTCTCGAAGGCTTTGCCATCGACAGCGGCATCGGTGATGCCGACGGTCAGGGTGTCGCCGTCCTTGAAGACGTCATCGCCTTGGGCCTTGGCCTTGTACTCGGCTTCGGTCTGACCGGCTGGAATGACAACTTTGTCGCCGTTCGACAGGGTGACGGTCAGGTCGTGGTCGAGCTTCTGGCTGACCTTGACGGTGAAGGCCGGCTGCTGGTCTTCGGTGACATCGCCTTTGCCGATGATAGTAACGGTGACTTTGTCGCCCTGGTTGTCGGTACCTGGAGTGCCGGTGCCAGTCTCATCGGTCACGGTCGTGGTGACGGTGTTGTCGCCGAGGGTCAGCTTCTCGAAGTTGTCGCCACCGGCAACCGATTCGATCTTGTTGACGATGCTCGGCTGGCCACCGACGAACACGTCGTCCGGCGCGGTGATGGTGAAGGTACCGCTGGCGCTGCCGGCTGGAATGGTGACCTTGGTGCCGTCAGTCAGGGTGAAGGTCAGGCCATTGTGGCCGGTGACCGACAGACCCTGGGCATTGGTCAGCGTCACGGTGTAAGTGATCTGGCCACCTTCGGACACAGTGGTCTTGTCGGCAGTGAGGGTCGCGACGACTTCGCTGACGGTGTCGGTGATTTGGACCGAAGCGTTGCCGCCCAGCTCCAGATTCTCGAAGGCCTTACCATCGACGGCAGCGTCGGTGATGCCGACGGTCAAGGTATCGCCGTCTTTGAAGACGTCATCACCTTGGGCCTTGGCCTTGTACTCGGCTTCGGTCTGACCGGCC
>NZ_NIBE01000096.1:671-3291 GCF_002205115.1 Pseudomonas sp. DrBHI1 | reverse complement strand
GAGCTTCTGGCTGACCTTGACGGTGAAGGCCGGCTGCTGGTCTTCGGTGACATCGCCTTTGCCGACGATGGTGACGGTGACCTTGTCGCCCTGGTTGTCGGTGCCTGGAGTGCCAGTGCCCGGCTCGTCGGTCACGGTCGTGGTGACGGTGTTGTCACCCAGAGTCAATTTCTCGAAGTTGTCGCCACCGGCAACCGATTCGATCTTGTTGACGATCGAAGGCTGGCCGCCGACGAACACGTCGTCAGGGGCGGTGATGGTGAAGGTGCCGCTGGCACTGCCGGCCGGAATGGTGACCTTGGTGCCGTCAGTCAGGGTGAAGGTCAGGCCATTGTGGCCATTGACCGGCAGACCCTGGGCGTTGGTCAGGGTCACGGTGTAAGTGATCTGGCCGCCTTCGGTGACGGTGGTCTTGTCGGCGGTCAGGGTCGCGACGACCTCACTGACGGTGTCGGTTATCTGCACGGTGGCGTTGCCGCCCAGTTCCAGATTCTCGAAGGTCTTGCCATCAACGACTGCATCAGTGATGCCGACGGTCAGCGAGCTGCCATCCTTGAACACGTCATCGCCCTGGGCATCCGCCTTGTACTCGACCTGGGTCTGGCCAGCCGGAATCACCACTTTGGCGCCGTTGCTCAAGGTGACGGTCAGGTCCTGGTCCAGCTTCTGGTTGACCTTGACGGTAAAGGACGGCTGCAGGTCTTCGGTGACATCGCCGTTGCTGACGATGGTGACGGACACCTTGTTGCCGGTATCCGGATCATCAGTGACGGTGGTGGTGAGTGTTTCCTTGCCGAGCGTCAGTTTCTCGAAGTTGTCCGCGCCGCTGACACCTTCAAGCTTGTTCACGATCGAGGGCTGGCCGCCGACGAATACGTCGCTCGGGGCGGTGATGGTGAAGGTACCGCTGGCGCTGCCGGCTGGAACGGTGACCTTGGTGCCGTCGGTCAGGGTGAAGGTCAGGCCATTGTGGCCATTGACCGGCAGACCCTGGGCGTTGGTCAGGGTCACGGTGTAGGTGATCTGGCCGCCTTCGGTGACGGTGGTCTTGTCGGCGGTGAGGGTCGCAACCACTTCACTGATGGTGTCGGTGATCTGCACCGAGGCGTTGCCGCCCAGCTCCAGATTCTCGAAGGCCTTGCCGTCAACGGCAGCGTCGGTGATGCCGACGGTCAGGGTATCGCCATCCTTGAAGACGTCGTCGCCCTGGGCCTTGGCCTTGTACTCGGCTTCGGTCTGGCCGGCTGGAATGACAACTTTGTCGCCGTTCGACAGGGTGACGGTCAGGTCGTGGTCGAGCTTCTGGCTGACCTTGACGGTGAAGGCCGGCTGCTGGTCTTCGGTGACATCGCCTTTGCCGACGATGGTGACGGTGACCTTGTCGCCTTGGTTGTCGATGCCCGGAGTGCCGGTGCCCGGTTCGTCAGTGACGGAGGTCTTCACTTCGTCCTGACCCAGGGTCAGTTTTTCGAAGTTATCGGCGCCGGTGACACCTTCCAGCTTGTTGGTGATGGTTGGTTGACCACCAACGAACACGTCGTCCGGTGCAGTGATGGTGAAGGTACCGCTGGCGCTACCGGCCGGAATGGTGACCTTGGTGCCATCAGTCAGGGTGAAGATCAGGCCATTGTGGCCGTTGACCGGCAGACCTTGGGCGTTGGTCAGGGTCACGGTATAGGTAATCTGGCCACCTTCGGTGACGGTAGTCTTGTCGGCGGTGAGGGTTGCGACGACTTCACTGACAGTGTCGGTGATCTGCACCGAGGCGTTGCCACCCAGCTCCAGGTTCTCGAAGGACTTGCCATCAACGGCGGCATCGGTGATACCGACGATCAGGGTGTCACCGTCTTTGAAGACGTCATCACCTTGGGCTTTCGCCTTGTACTCGGCTTCGGTCTGACCGGCTGGAATAACGACTTTGTCGCCGTTCGACAGGGTGACGGTCAGGTCGTGGTCGAGCTTCTGGCTGACCTTGACGGTGAAGGCTGGTTGCTGGTCTTCGGTGACGTCACCTTTGCCAACGATGGTGACGGTGACCTTATCGCCCTGGTTGTCGGTACCTGGCGTGCCAGTGCCCGGCTCGTCGGTCACGGTCGTGGTGATCGTGTTGTCGCCGAGGGTCAGCTTCTCGAAGTTGTCGCCACCGGCAACCGATTCAATCTTGTTGACGATCGAAGGCTGGCCACCTACGAACACATCGTCCGGTGCGGTAATGGTGAAGGTACCGCTGGCGCTGCCAGCTGGAATGGTGACCTTGGTGCCATCGGTCAGGGTGAAGGTCAGGCCATTGTGGCCAGTGACCGACAGGCCTTGGGCGTTGGTCAGGGTCACGGTGTAGGTTATCTGGCCGCCTTCGGTGACGGTGGTCTTGTCGGCGGTGAGGGTCGCAACCACTTCACTGATGGTGTCGGTGATCTGCACCGAGGCGTTGCCGCCCAGCTCCAGGTTTTCGAAGGACTTGCCGTCAACGGCAGCATCGGTGATGCCGACGGTCAGGGTGTCGCCGTCTTTGAAGACGTCATCACCTTGGGCTTTCGCCTTGTACTCGGCCTCGGTCTGACCGGCAGGGATCACGACCTTGTCGCCGTTCGACAGGGTCACGGTCAGGTCGTGGTCCAGT
>NZ_NIBE01000096.1:0-661 GCF_002205115.1 Pseudomonas sp. DrBHI1 | reverse complement strand
TTTGTCGCCGTTCGACAGGGTGACGGTCAGGTCGTGGTCGAGCTTCTGGCTGACCTTGACGGTGAAGGCCGGCTGCTGGTCTTCGGTGACGTCACCTTTGCCAACGATGGTGACGGCGACCTTGTCGCCCTGGTTGTCGGTGCCTGGAGTGCCGGTACCAGGCTCATCGGTCACGCTCGTGGTGACGGTGTTGTCACCCAGCGTGAGCTTCTCGAAGTTGTCCGCGCCGCTGACGCCTTCGATCTTGTTGACGATCGAAGGCTGGCCGCCGACGAACACGTCGTCCGGAGCGGTGATGGTGAAGGTGCCGCTGGCGCTTCCGGCTGGAATGGTGACCTTGGTGCCATCGGTCAGAGTGAAGGTCAGGCCGTTGTGGCCGGTGACCGACAGACCCTGGGCATTGGTCAAGGTTACGGTGTAGGTGATCTGGCCACCTTCAGACACAGTGGTCTTGTCGGCGGTGAGAGTCGCAACCACCTCGCTGACGGTATCGGTGATCAGGACGGAGGCATTGCCACCCAGTTCCAGATTTTCGAAGGCCTTACCGTCAACGGTGGCATCGGTGATGCCCACGGTCAGGGTGTCACCGTCTTTGAAGACGTCATCACCTTGGGCTTTCGCCTTGTACTCGGCTTCGGTCTGACCGGCTGGAATGACAACT
>NZ_NIBE01000010.1:0-11813 GCF_002205115.1 Pseudomonas sp. DrBHI1 | reverse complement strand
GCGCGGCGCCGGGCCGGTGAGGGCGGTGCCTGCAGGGTGGCGTGGACCACCGGGGCGGCGACGCCGCGCAGGCGCTGGTTGACCTGCTGGATATGGGCCCAGGCCCGTTGGTGTTCGCTGTCGGCCTGCAGCCAGCGCTCCAGGGCGTGGTGCTGGTCGAAACCTTCGCTCTGCGACTCGATCAGCCAATGCACCGCCTGTTCGGCGATCTGCGAGGAAAAGACTGCGTTCACAGGGCGAAGTAGCAGCGCAGGGCTGCCTTGTGCAGGTAGCGCTTGACCGTCGCCAGGGAAATGCCCAGCTCGCGGGCGATCTCGCCCTGGCTCAGGCCATCGACCTGGGCCAGCAGGAAGGCGCGTTTGACCAGCGGCGGCAGGCTATCGAGCAGGCGGTCGAGCTCGAGCAGCGTGTCCAGGATGAGGGCTTTGTCTTCCTCGCTGGGCGCCACCTGCTCGGGCTGCTGGGCCAGGGCCTGGAGGTAGGCGCGTTCCAGTTCCTGGCGGCGGAAGTGGTTGCACAGCACGCGCTTGGCCACGGTGGTGAGGAAGGCCCGGGGCTCGATGAGCTGCGGCGCCTCGCGGGCCTGGAGCAGGCGCAGGTAGGTGTCCTGGGCCAGGTCGGCGGCGCTCTGCGGGCAGCCCAGGCGTCGTCGCAGCCAGCCGGTCAGCCAACTGTGATGGGCGTGGTAGAGACCTTCGACGGTGGAAGAGAGGGCACTGGACACCGATACGACTCCGGCGCCAGAAGGCGCAACTGGAAGTAAGAATTGTTCGCATTGTATTCATGCCGCCGGTGTTCGGCAATCGCTGCCGCCGCAAGGCATGCGTACCGCTGGTGCCTGCATGCTTTGCTTATGAGAATTGAAATCATTAGTATTGCACTCCCAATCCCCGGACCCTCGCCATGAAGAGCAAAGCCGCCGGCCTTCCCCTGAGCTACCGCCTGGCCGTGACCTCACGCAGTCTGGCCGCGCTGCTGGGTGGCTACCTGCTGGCGTCGATGGCCAGTGTCTGCATCACCCTGCTTGCGCCGATGACCCAGGCCGACGCGACGATGACCGGGATGATGCTGTCGTTCGTCTTCTACCTGATCGCCTTCATCGGGTGCTTTGCCTGCCGCAGCGCCTGGCGCGCCTGGCTGGGCGTGCTGCTGCCAAGCCTGGCCCTGGGGCTGATCAACGTGCTGGCCTACTGGATGAACCTGCCATGAAAGAAGGCTTCCGCCAGGCCATGGCCTGGCTGCACACCTGGACCGGCCTGATCTTCGGCTGGCTGCTGTTCGCCATCTTCCTTACCGGAACGCTGTCGTACTTCAAGGAGGAGATCAGCCACTGGACCCAGCCCGAGGTGCAGAGCCATCCGCTCGACCCGGTACGCAGCCTCGGCCTGGCCCAGCGTTACCTGGAAACCCATGCCGGTCACGCCAGCACCTGGTTCATCCGCCTGCCCAGCGAGCGCGAGGCGGCGCTGAGTGTCAGCTGGCGCGACCCGAACGGCGGTGGGCGCCGGGGTTTCACCGACAAGGAACTCGACGCCCGCACCGGCGAGGCGGTCGAGGCCCGTGACAGCCGTGGCGGCGAGTTCTTCTACCGCTTCCACTTCCAGCTGCAGATGCCCCACCCCTGGGGCCGCTGGCTGTCGACCTTCTGCGCCTTCATCATGCTGCTGGGGCTGGTCACCGGGATCATCACCCACAAGAAGATCTTCAAGGAGTTCTTCACCTTCCGCCCGGGCAAGGGCCAGCGTTCCTGGCTCGATGGCCACAACGCCATCGGCGTGCTGGTGCTGCCGTTCCACCTGATGATCAGCTATAGCAGCCTGGTGATCTTCATGTACATGGTCATGCCGGCCAGTATCCTGGCCAGCTATGGCGACAGCAGTGGCTACTTCAACGATGTGTTCGGCCGCGACGAGGTGCCCGAGGCGGTGGCCCAGGCCGCGCCGCTGGCGCCGTTGACCGAACTGTACGCCAAGGTCCAGGAACAGGCGCCGGGCGCGCGCATGGGCTACATCCAGGTGCACAACCCAGGCGACCGCAACGCCCGGGTCACCTTCACCCGCGCCTCGGCCGACAGCGTCGCCTACCAGCGCAGCGCCACCTGGACCTTCGATGGCGTCAGTGGCGAGCTGCTGCGACGCGGCGCGCCGGAAAGCGTGGCGATGACCACCTCCTTTACCTTTGTCGGCCTGCACATGGGCAACTTCGCCGGGCCCTGGCTGCGCTGGTTGTACTTCGCCTTCGGCTTGGCCGGCACGGCGGTGATCGGCACGGGCCTGGTGATGTGGCTGGGCAAGCGCCAGCTCAAGCATGCCAAGAGCGAGCGCATGCCCGGCGAGCTGCGCCTGGTCGAAGTGCTGAACATCGCCAGCATGAGCGGCCTGTTGCTGGGCGTGGCGGCGTTCTTCTGGGCCAATCGGTTGCTACCAACGACGCTGGACGGCCGGTCCGATTGGGAGATCAATGCTTTCTTCCTGGCCTGGGGCGCGTCTTTGCTCCACGCCATATTGCGCAGCGGGCGCCGTGCCTGGGGCGAACAACTGACGTTGGGAGCGCTGGCGTTCGCCTTGCTACCGCTGCTCAACGCGTTGACCACTGACAAGGGGTTGGATCACTCCATCGCCGCGGGTGACTGGGCGATGGCCGGTTTCGACCTGACGGCCCTGGCCACCGGCGTGTTCCTGGCCTGGGCTGCCGGCAAGATGCTGCGTGCGCCCAAGCCGGTCGCCAAGCGTGCGCGACGTACCGCCACGACCGTGGAGGCGAGCTGATGCTGGGGGTCGCGCTGATGGGCTTCGCCGGTTTCGCCGGCCTGTGCCTGGCCATGGAAAAACACTTCAACGACCTGCTCGGGCGCAAACCCACGGGCCGGCAACTGCGAGCCTTGAAGCTCGCGGGCTGGGCCTTGCTGTTGCTGTCGTTGATCTTCGCCGTGCTCGGGCGCGGCTGGGCCCTGGGCCTGGTGGAGTGGATCGCCGTGCTGATGGCCGGCGTGACCCTGTGGGTGTTCGGCCTGCCTTACCAGCCGCGCCTGCTGCTCGGGGCGGCGTTCGCCAGTCTGGTGCTCGGGCCGCTGTTGGCCGTGCAGGCGGTCTAGGTCCTTGAGCGACTCCGAAGCCGGCGGCGGTCGGGCGCGTTTTCTCCAGGTGTTCCTGGCCCAGCGCGCGCGCATGGAAGCGCTGGTCAGCCGGCGCGTCGGCTGCCGCGCCACGGCGTCGGACCTGGTCCAGGACCTGTTCCTGCGTTTCTGGCGGCGCCCCGAGGTGAAGGTCGAGGCGCTCGACACCTACCTGCTGCGCAGCGCCAGCAACCTGGCCATCGATTACCTGCGCAGCGAAGGCAGCCGCGACCGCGCCGCCGAAGGCCTGCACGACCTCGACGAGCCGCAGGGCAGCCAGCTCCCCGAGCAGGCCCTGGAGGTCGACCACGACCTGCAGCGTATCGAGGCGGCCCTGCGGGCGTTGCCCGAACGCACCCGGCAGATCTTCCTGCTCAACCGCATCCATGGCTGTACCTACGGCGAGATCGCCAAGGCCATGCAGTTGTCCCAGAGCGCGGTGGAAAAGCATATGATGCGCGCCCTCGAAGCGTGCAAGGCGAGCGTCGCCGAACCCGCGTCCCCACTGCGCCGGCCAGGGAGCGCCCGTCGATGAGTCTTGAACAGCCGATCACTGCCGCACAGTCCCAGGCCGCCCTGCGCTGGCTCGGGCGCATCCAGCAGCAGCCGGCGCAGGCCGAGGGCGCGGCGTTCAAGCGCTGGCTGCTGGAGAGCCCGGCCCATCGCCAGGCCTACGCCGAGGCCCAGGCGCTGTGGCGCTTGAGCGAGGCGCCGGCGGCGCGGCTGGCGGCCGAGGAGCAAACGAGTCTGCAACAGTACCTCGACGCCATGCGCCGGCCCGCGCGCAAGCGGCCTTGGCGCGGCCTGGCGGTGGCGGCAAGCCTTGTGCTGGCGCTCGGCTACGCGGCGGGCTGGCAGCCGCAGTTCTGGCTGCAGGACCTGCGTGCCGACTACTCCAGCGGCGCGCAAGTGCGCCAGGTGACCCTGGCCGACCGTTCGCGCCTCACCCTGGATGCCGGCACGGCCGTGGCGGTGGATTTCGCCCAGGGCGAGCGGCGCGTGCGCTTGCTGCGCGGCGCCGCGTTCTTCGAGGTGACCCATACTGGCGAGCCATTCCTGGTGGATGCCCAAGGCGGGGAGGTGCGGGTGCTGGGAACCCAGTTCGAGGTGCGCGAGCAGGGCGAGGGTGCCCAGGTGACCGTGCGCAGCGGGCGGGTGGCGGTGGCGGCGGCCGAAGGACAGGTTGCCCGCGAGCTGACGGCCAATCAGCAACTGGCCTATGCCGGCGGCGTGGCCGGTGGGATCGAGGCGGTGGACAGCGACAGCCGATTGGCCTGGCGCCAGGGCTGGCTGAACTATTACCAGGTGCCGTTGGCGCAGGTGATCGAGGACCTTGGGCGTTACTATCCCGGGCGGATCTTGTTGCTCGACGGGGAGCTGGGGCAGCGTAGGGTCAGTGGTAGTTTTCCAGTGGCGCAGCCGCTCGCCGCACTGGATTCGCTGGGCAAGGTGATGGGCTTCTCACGGCAGACGGTGCTGGGTCGGCTGACCGTCTTGCGTTGACCTGTTCCGACGCCATCGCGGGCTCGCCCCGCGATAGCGTCGGTGACGCAAAATTTTTTCGATCAGGTGATGAGGTATCCCCCCACGGCATCCGTGTAGTGAGTGGAAGTGCGATTCATTCGCAAACGATCATCCCTCTCACAGGTCCGCGTCCATGAAGTTCACCCCGCGTTGCGTCCCGCTCTGGTTCGGCCTCTGCTCCCTGCCCGCTATCGCCATCGTGCCCCAGGCCCTGGCCGCGCAGCAGAGCCAGGTCTACAGCTTCGCCCAGCCAAGCCAGCCGCTGGCCCAGGCACTCAACGCCTTCAGCCGCGCCACCGGGCAGAGCGTGGTCTACACCCTGGCCCTGCCGGATGTGCAGGCCCCGGCACTCAACGGCACCTTCGACGCCGACCAGGCGCTGCAGCAGTTGCTCGGCAACTCGGGCCTGGCCTGGCGCCGCCTCGACGCCCGCACCCTGACCCTGGAGCCGGTCGACAGCTCCGGCGCGCTGACCCTGCAGGCCACCACCATCAACTCGCAACTGGACGACTACAGCTACCAGCCGCCGGCCAGTGCCACGATCATGCGCGGCCAAGGCGCGACGCTGGACATCCCCCAGGCCGTCAACGTGGTCCCGGCCCAGGTGATCCGCGATCAGGCGCCGCGCAACCTGGATGATGCGCTGTACAACGTCAGTGGCATCACCCAGGGCAACAATTTCGGTGGCACCGCCGACACCGTGATGAAGCGCGGCTTCGGCGACAACCGCGATGGCTCGATCATGCGCGACGGCATGCCGATCGTGCAGGGCCGCGCCCTCAACGCCAGCACCGAGCGGGTCGAGGTGCTCAAGGGGCCGGCCTCGCTGCTGTATGGCATCCAGGACCCGGGCGGAGTGATCAATGTGGTCAGCAAGCGCCCGCAACTCCAGCAGTACAACGCCCTGACCCTGCGCGGCTCGACCTATGGCAGCGGCAAGAACGGCAGCGGCGGCGGCCTGGACAGCACCGGGGCGCTGGGTGACAGCAACCTGGCCTACCGTCTGATCGTCGATCACGAGGACGAAGACTACTGGCGCAACTACGGCGTGCACCGCGAGTCGCTGGTGGCCCCGTCGCTGGCCTGGTATGGCGAGGACACCCAGGTGGTGCTGGCCTATGAGCACCGCGAGTTTCTCTACCCGTTCGACCGCGGCACCGCCTTCGGCAGCGACGGCCACCCGTTGAACATTCCCGCCACCCGCCGCCTCGACGAGCCGTTCAACGACATGGAGGGCCGCTCCGACCTGTACCGCCTGGAGGTCGATCATCGCCTGGACGACGACTGGAAGCTGCACTTCGGCTACAGCTTCAACCGCGAGACCTACGACGCCAGCCAGGTCCGCGTGACCGGCGTGGATGAAAGCAAGGGCACGCTGTCGCGCAGCATCGACGGCACCCAGGGCGCCCTGAGCCGTGATCAGTTCGCCACCCTCAGCCTCAACGGCAGCGTCGAGCTGGCGGGCATGCGTCACGACCTGGTGGTCGGTGTCGATCACGAGGACCGCAAGGTCTACCGCGCCGACCTGATCCGCCAGACCAGCCGCTCGAGCTTCAGCTACCTGAATCCGGTCTATGGCCGCGAAGTGCAAGGCACCAACGTGCGCGCCAGCGACAGCGACCAGACCGACAAGCTGCGCACCGACTCGCTGTTCCTGCAGGACGCCTGGCACCTGGACGAGCACTGGATCCTGGTCGCCGGCGGGCGCTTCCAGCAGTACGACCAGTACGCCGGTCGCGGCCGGCCGTTCAACGTCAACACCGACACCAGCGACCAGACCTGGGTGCCCCATGCCGGCGTGGTGTACAAGGTTGATGACCAGCTGTCGTTCTATGGCAGCTACAGCGAGTCGTTCAAGCCCAATTCGACCATCGCCCCGCTGAGCCTCGGCGGTAGTCGCACCCTGACCCTGGACTCAGGTATAGCGCCGGAGGAGGGCAAGTCGTGGGAACTGGGGGCCAAGCTCGATGTGCCGGGGGCGTTGACCGGTACCCTGGCGTTGTTCGACATCACCAAGCGTAACGTGCTAGTCGCCGACGGCGACACCCTGTCGGGCACTATTCTCTACAGCAACGCAGGCGAAGTGCGCTCGCGGGGCGTCGAGCTGGACCTGACCGGACAGCTCAGCGAGCGCTGGAGCTTGATCGGCGCCTACGCCTTCACCGACGCCGAGGTGACCAAGGATCCGCAGCTCAAGGGCAATCGACTGCAGAACGTCGCCCGGCATAGTGGTTCGCTGTCGGCGGTGTATGACTATGGCAGCCTGTTCGGCGGTGATCGCCTGAGACTTGGGGCCGGTGCGCGCTATGTGGGGGAGCGTGCGGGGAACGCCACCAATGACTTCGATTTGCCGGCTTATACCGTGGCGGATGCCTTTGCCAGCTACGAAACAAAATGGGACGAGCACAAGGTGCGGTTGCAGTTGAACGTGAAGAACCTGTTCGACAAGGTGTATTACAGCTCGGCGGTGAATCGGTACTTCGTTGCGGTGGGGGATGCGCGGCAGGTAAGTCTGTCGAGTACCTTCGAGTTCTGAACGTCAGGACTGTCATTTTTACCAGTAGACGCCTGCCTGGGCCGATTCGAAGATGGCAACCACGGATGCTCAGGAGGCCAACTACATGAAGAAGCCAAACCCATGCCCCAAGGCGATCAGTCGTTATGTGAAGGGCTGGACGCGGCGCGATGCCGAGCTCCTGGCAAGCGCTTTTTCGCGCAAGGGTATTTATGTCGACTCGCCCCACCCAATGCTCGATCGCAAGTCACTGCCCGCGTTCCTGCGCAATGTGTCCTGGCGAAACTTTCCTGACATGACGTTCGACACGCTGGGTATCTACGGTGACGGTCAACGTTTTACCTGGGAGTGGGTGATGCACGTGACGGGTAGCGGGGTCATTGCCGGTTCGGAAAACAAGAAGATCGCGGTGCCCGGGGTCGACCTTCTCGAGATGAAAGGCAACAAGATCAGGCGAGCGATGACTTACTTTGATCGCAAGGCACTGTGGGACGCTGTGCTCAGCTGATCGTGCTCATCCGCGCAAGGCCTGGCGATAGGCACCTGGCGTCGCCCCAAGTGCCTGCCTGAATCGATTGCTGAAATGGCTGGCACTGGCGAAGCCGCAAAGCAGCGCCACTTCACCCAAGGGCTGCGTACCCTCTCGCAGCAACTGGCAGGCACGGTACAGGCGTCGGGCCAGCAGGTACTGATGCGGCGGCAGACCGAAGCTTGCCCGGAACATCCGCGCGAAGTGGTATTCGGACAGGTTGCAGCGCAGCGCCAGCTCACCCAGCGTCAGCGGCTGGTCGAGGCTGGCCTCGATATAGTCCGCCAGTTGCCGGCGCTGGTGCGGTGCCAGCCCGCCCTTGAGTTTCAGCCCCTGGCGCAGGCCGACCTGGTTGAGCACGGCGTGGTCGATGATGTCGTGGGCCAGGCTGCTGGCCAGCAGGCGTTCGCCGGGCTCGGCCCAGTCCAGGCCGATCAGCTCGCGAAAGCGTCGGGCCTGCTGCGGGTCGTCGAGGAAGGTCGCCTCGCGCAGTTGCATCTCCCGGGGCTCGCGGTCCAGCAGGCGGGTGCAGCCGAGGGCGAACTGTTCCTCGCTGATGTACAGGTGGGCCAGGCGGATCGAGCCGTTGATTATCCAGTTCGACTCATGGCCGGCGGGCATCACGCACAGCTTGTCCGGCGCGCCGCGATCGCCAGGGCGCTGGCGGCGGAAGGTGCCGGTGCCGTCGGCGATGTAGCACGACAGCGTGTGGTGGCTGGGCGCCTGGTAGTCGCGGGCATCGTCGCGGTTGCTCCACAAGGCCGCCGCCAGCCCGTCGCCCAGGTGCGCGCTCAGCTCCAGCCGGGCGTGGGGCGAGGCGTTCAGGACGTTGAAGACCTGCAGGTGATCGAGTGGGGGCATGGGCGGTTCCTCTGCTGGCCATCGTACTGCGCTGGCGTCGGGATGGCAGCTAGCAGGGGAGGAAAAGCGCAAGTTTATGCAAGCGCCGAACAGCAATGGCGCAAGAAACTGGGCTTATGGGGTTTTCATCGCGGGGCAAGCCCGCTCCCACCGAGGTCGCATGCGCCCTGTGGGAGCGGGCTTGCCCCGCGATAGGCCTGATACCTGTCGAGGGAGTCCATCATGAACCTGTCGCTCTACCTGCTCACCGTCCTGATCTGGGGCACCACCTGGATCGCCTTGAAACTGCAGTTGGGCGAGGTCGCCATCCCGGTGTCGATCGTCTACCGCTTCGCCCTGGCCGGGCTGATCCTGTTCGCCTTCCTGCTGCTCACCCGCCGCCTGCAACCGATGAACCGGCGTGGTCACCTGGTGTGCCTGGCCCAGGGCTTGTGCCTGTTCTGCGTCAACTTCATGTGCTTCCTAACTGCCAGCCAGTGGGTCGCCACCGGCCTGATCGCCGTGGTGTTCTCTACCGCCACGTTGTGGAACGCCATCAACGCGCGGATCTTCTTCGGCCAGAAGATCGCCGCCAATGTGCTCGGTGGCGGAGCCCTGGGCCTGCTCGGCCTGGGCCTGCTGTTCTGGCCGGAGCTCTCGCACCACGCTGCCAGCCGCGAGACCTTGTATGGCCTGGGGCTGGGCCTGCTCGGCACACTGTGCTTCTCGGCCGGCAACATGCTCTCCAGCGTGCAGCAGAAGGCCGGGCTCAAGCCCATGACCACCAATGCCTGGGGCATGCTCTATGGCGCCTCGATGCTGGCGGCGTACTGCCTGGTCAAGGGCATTCCCTTCGATATGGAATGGAACGCCCGCTACATCGGCTCGCTGCTGTACCTGGTGATCCCGGGTTCGGTGATCGCCTTCACCGCCTACCTGACCCTGGTCGGACGCATGGGGCCGGAGCGGGCAGCCTATTGCACCGTACTGTTCCCGCTGGTGGCGTTGAATGTGTCGGCATTCGCCGAGGGCTACCAATGGACGGCGCCGGCGTTGCTCGGGCTGGTGGCGGTGATGGCGGGGAATGTGCTGGTGTTTCGTAAACCGAAGTCCAAGCCAGTCGAAGGGATGCTGGCCGTCAAGTAACCACGGCCCTGTCGCGGAGCCCCGCGACAGGGCCGGTACGTCGGGCTGAACGTATCAGCCCTTCCACACCTGGGGATTCACAAGGTCCCGCGGCCGCTCGCCCAGCAGCGCCGCCCGCAGGTTGTCCAGCGCCCGGTTGGCCATGGCCTCACGGGTCTCGGCGGTGGCTGAGCCGATGTGCGGCAGGGTCAGGGCGTTGGGCAGCTTGAACAGCGGCGAGTCGCCTAGCGGTTCCTTCTCGTACACATCGAGCCCGGCACCGCGGATCGTGCCGTTCTGCAGGGCCTCGACCAGCGCCGCCTCGTCCACTATAGGTCCGCGGGCAATATTGATCAGGAACGCGTTGGGCTTCATCAGTTGCAGCTCGCGGGCGCCGATCAGCTTGCGGGTGGCCTCGGACAGCGGTACCACCAGGCAGACGAAATCGGCTTCGCCCAGCAGTGCCTCCAGGCTGCGGAACTGCGCGCCCAGTTCCTGTTCCAGCGCGGTCTTGCGGCTGTTGCCGGTGTACAGCACCTGCATGTTGAAACCGAAGCGGCCACGGCGGGCGATGGCCGCGCCGATGTTGCCCATGCCGACGATACCCAGTGTCTTGCCGTGCACATCACAGCCGAACTGCGCCGGCCCCACGGTAGCCTGCCAGTGGCCGGCCTTGGTCCAGGCGTCCAGTTCGGCGGTGCGCCGGGCACAGCCCATGATCAGGGCGAAGCCCAGGTCGGCGGTGCTTTCGGTGAGCACGTCGGGGGTGTTGGTCAGGGCGATGCCGCGCTCGTTGAAGTAGTCCAGGTCGTAGTTGTCGTAGCCGACCGAGACGCTGGACACCACCTCCAGCTTGCCCGCACCTTCGAGCTGCGCGCGGCCGAGCTTGCGGCCGACGCCGATCAGGCCGTGTGCCTCGGGCAGGGCTTCGTTGAACTGGGCACTGATGTCGCCGAGTTTCGGATTCGGCACGATCACGTTGAAGTCTTGTTGCAGGCGCTCGGCCATGGCCGGGGTAATGCGGCTGAAGGCCAGGACGGTCTTTTTCATCGGACTGCTTCTCTGCAAGGCGTGAGGTGGAATCGGGCAGAAGAGCGGGGCCGCTGTGCGGCCCTTTCGCGACGCAAGGCCGCTCCTACAGGTACCGCGTGATCCTGTGGAGCGGCCTTGTGTCGCGATGGAGGGCGAAGCCCTCCCATGGTCCTGTCTGCCAGACGCTGGAATCAATGGTTAGCAACCTACCATTGTCTCCACCCCCAATGCAGCCGCTTTTTTTTAGTTGGCGATCAGCAGCTCATGGGTCTTCAGGTCGGCCTCATGGGCGGCAAGGATCTCCGGCAGCGAATTGCGCAGGTACTCGACCCAGGTCTTGATCTTGGCATCCAGGTACTGGCGCGACGGGTAGATCGCGTACAGGTTCAGTTCCTGCAGGCGGTATTCCGGCATGATCCGCACCAGGCTGCCATCGCGCAGGCCGTCGATGGCCGAGTAGATCGGCAGCACGCCCACGCCCATGCCGCTGCGGATCGCGGTCTTCATCGCGTCCGCTGAGTTGACCTGGAACGGCGAGGTGGTGATGTTGACCATCTCCTGGCCTTCCGGCCCGTCGAACAGCCACTTCTCCAGCGGGATCACCGGGCTGACCATGCGCAGGCAGGCATGCTTGAGCAGGTCGGCCGGCTTGTGCGCGCTGCCGTGGCGGGCCACGTACTCGGGCGAGGCGCAGACGATGCTGTAGGTGATGCCCAGGCGCTGCGAGACGAAGCCCGAGTCCGGCAGCTCGCTGGCCAGCACGATGGACACGTCGTAGCCCTCGTCCAGCAGGTCGGGCACGCGGTTGGCCATGGTCAGGTCGAAGGTGACGTCCGGGTGCGACTCGCGGTAGCGGGCGATGGCATCGACCACGAAGTGCTGGCCGACGCCGGTCATCGAATGCACCTTCAGTTGCCCGGCAGGGCGAGCGTGGGCGTCGCTGGCCTCGGCCTCGGCTTCTTCCACGTAGGTAAGAATCTGTTCGCAGCGCATCAGGTAGCGCTTGCCGGCCTCGGTCAGCGCGATGCGCCGGGTGGTGCGGTTGAGCAGGCGGGTTTGCAGATGGGCTTCCAGGTTGGAGACCGCCCGCGACACGTTCGCGGTGGTCGTATCCAGTTGCGCCGCGGCAGCGG